>CAZOYL010000015.1:0-14795 GCA_964584035.1 uncultured Gemmatimonadota bacterium
ATAATGCCGGCGGCAATAAGAGATAATTTTTGTGACCGACCAGGAGCCCGCCCGTTGTCCCCGACGGACGGCATAATCATCGCCCGGCTTAAAGACGACGCGCTGGCCCGGGCCTGCGCCCGCCTGATGGTCACCTCCGAGCCGTGGATCACCTTGCGCCGGGAGGAGGCCGGTGCGATGCGGAACCTGCGCCATCCCGCGGTCGAGGTTTATGTGGCCGAAGAGGATGACACGGTCATCGGGTTCATCGTGCTGACCATGCAGGGCCCCTTCCGGGGCTACATCGCCACGGTCGGCGTGGTGCCGCAGCGGCGGGGACAGGGGCTGGGCTCCAGGCTGGTTCGCTTCGCCGAGGAGCGCATCTTCCGCGATGTGCCCAACGTGTTCCTGTGCGTCTCCTCCTTCAACACACGGGCTCAGAAACTCTACCGCCGGCTGGGATACGAGCGGGTCGGCGAGCTGCGGGATTTTATCGTGCCCGGACATTCGGAGATCCTGATGCGCAAGTCGATCGCGCCGCTGACCGAGTTCCGCTTCCCGGCGGACGATGCCCGCACCCACGAAAAAACGAGGTGACCTCGTCATGATCGATATTCGTTTCGTTTGGCCGGAAACCCCGGAGATTCGCCGGTCGATGGCCCGCCACCGGTTTTCGGCCGGCGCGGCGGCGGCCGTTGTAATTCTATTCATCTGCTGTCTTCTGACGGCCTGCGGCACTCATGAGTCGACTCCAAAGGAAGTTCCAGCCACCAAACAGGAGGCTGTCCCTCAGGAGCGGATCGATCCCGGCGGACGCTACCTGTTCTATCTCCACGGCCAGATCGTCGAGGACCAGGGGCCGCGGCCGGAACATCCCCAACTGGGGATATACGAGTACCAGGCCATCCGCGACACGCTGGCCGCTCTCGGGTTCAGCGTCATCAGCGAGGCCCGGCCGGCCGGCACCGATGTGTGGACCTACGCCCGGAAGGTCAGGGGCCAGGTCGAGCAGCTCCTGGCCGGCGGGGTGCCACCGGAACGGATCACCGTGGCCGGCCACTCCAAGGGCGGGGCCATCGCTATTTTGACCTCATCGCTTTTACAGAACGACCGCATCAACTACGTCTTCCTGGCCTGTTGCGGCGACTGGATGATCGCCAATCCGCGCATCGACCTGCGCGGCCGGATCCTGTCCATCTATGATGTCGGCGACACGTTCGCCTTCCCCTGCCAGCGGGCCTTTCAGCATACCGATCACCCGCTGGATGCCCGCGAGATCCAGATCGACACCGGCTGGGGACACGGGGCCTTCTACCGGCCGATGGCGGAGTGGCTGGAACCGATGGTGGCGTGGGTGGAGGAGCGGTAAACGACCGTTCTTGCATTTTCTTTTTGGAAACATTATCTTCTCTGCGGTTTGAATTCCCTCAGCGAAAAGAGAAAGAGATGAAATTCATCCACGCCTCCGACCTGCACCTTCGGGCCGCTGACGCCGAAGACCAGCTGCACACCCTGCGGGCCATCGTCGAGCGGGCCCGGGAGCGCGACGCCGACTTCATCCTGATGGCCGGCGATCTGTTCGACAGCGACCACGACGCCAATCTGCTGCGTCCCCAGGTCCGGCAGATCCTCGAGGAATGGTCCCGGCCCACGGTGCTGCTCCCCGGCAATCACGATGCCAGAAGTTACGGTCCCACAGCCGATTTTGGACCTCAAGCGATGCCGGCCCAGGAAGATGTGGAGCTGTTCGATGATCTCGGCGAGCTGCCCCTGGTCTGTCTGCCGTACCGGCCCGAAAAGGGATTCGCCGACAGCCGCGCGGCCCTGGACCGGCTGAAGAGGCCGTTGGTAGTCGCCTGCCACGGGACCCTCTATCTTCGCCAGTGGCTGGGCTGGCTGCGGGAGGAGAAGGCGGATGTAGGCGATTACTTCCCCGTCTACCCGGAGGATCTCAGGGAACTGCCCATCCGTTACCTGGCCATGGGACACTTTCATCGCCGTTTTTACCACACCACCTCGCCGGTGCTGTGCTGTTACCCGGGCTCGGCCTATCCGCTGACCGTCAGAGAAACCGGCGTCCGCTCGGTGGCCCTGGTGCAGCTGCAGGACGAGACCTCGGGACAGGTCGAGGCGATCCCCCTGGAGGGAACCGCCTGGTACCAAAGCATCGCGCTGCGCTGCCTGCCCCGGCGGGAGGAGAGCCTGTTCGCCGAGCTGGATCAGGCTCTGTCGGGCCTGGCGCCCGGCGCCCGGCCGGTGGTCAGCGTGACCGGCTATGCCCGGAACGAAAAAGGCATCCGCGAACGCCTGGAAAAACGGCTCCAGCCCCTGGGAGGTCCCAAACCCAGGGTGGAGCTGTTCGATTACGGAGACCTGTTGGAAAACACCTTCTATCGCCTGTTTGTGGACAATCTCCAGGAGGGAGCCGATGACGGCTCGCCGGAACCGGATGCAATATCGGAGAAGGCCCTGGAGATCGTCACCCTGGGATTCTCCCGCCTGCAAAAGGGACGGAAATGAGACTGAAAAGCCTTTTCATGGGCCATTTCGGCCTCTTCCAGGGCCGCCTGATCGGTTTCGGTCCGGCCTTCAACCTCATCTTCGGCCCCAACGAATCGGGCAAGACCACCCTGGTGGACGCCATCGTGGTCGGCCTGCTGGCCCGGACCCAGAGGAAGGGCGGCAGCCTGAAGAGCATTCCGCGGGCGCTGGGGCATCTCAAGGACCGCTACGGCTCGGATATCTCCCTGCAGATGATCGTCGAGCACGACGGCCAGGACGTGGAATTCCCGTCCCCGGAAAATTTTCAGGACCGCTGGGATTTGAGCTGGGATGAGCTGAGAGCCATCTTCATCGCCCGCGAGGGAGAGCTCGAGCTGGCCACCGGCAGCTCGCGAGAGTTTCGCAACTGGTGGGAGTCCCTCAAGGGCAAGCTGCTGGGCTTCGAGGAGGAGCCCCGAAAGGTGCTCAGCAAGATCGCCGCCGAGGCTAATCTGACCGATAATCTGGGGCTCACCGTGATGCAGAAATCCAAGCGGGAGGAGATCCGGGAAAAGCTGGACTGGTTCTCCCAAAATGAGGAGCGGATCCTGTCGCTCAGGGAGCTGGAGCGGGAGTACCGGAATTTGGGAGCGAAGGAGAAGCGGCTGGCCGGTCAGGTAGAGGCGGCCGAGCGAGGACTGCAGAAAAGCAAGCTGCTCCGGGCCGACCAGATCCATGATCAGATGAAAAAAGCCCAGGGACGGCTCAACGACGAGTACGCCCGTTTCTCCGAAAAGGATGCCCGGGAATGGGAAAAACTGGCCCAGAATATGGAAAAGGAGGCCGCCCAGGTCCAGTGGCTGCGCCAGCAGCGGGAAAAGGAGGAAAGCAGACACCGCGAGACTATCGAACGGGCCGCCGAGCTGGCCCGAAGGATCACCGCCCTGTCCCACAAGCTGCAGGCGGCGGCCGAAAAGCAGCAGGAGCTGGCCGAGATGGCCGTCATGGAGGGCAAATATTCGGGCGGCGGGATCCCTTTCTGGGCGCCGTGGGCTTCCTGGGCGGTGGCCTTTCTGGCCCTCATCCTGGGGGTCCACAACGACACCCTGGGCCTTCTGTTCATAGGCGTCGCCCTGGTGGGACTGGCCCTGCTGCTGACCTATTTTCTCCATCGCCAGTCGCGCCGGGCCGCCCAATTTGTTCGCCGCCGAGACGGTCTCATCCGCTGGGGCCGGGAGCTGGGGATGGACGCCGAAAATCTCCAGTCTCTGTTAAAACAGAAGATGGATCTCCAGCAGGAGCGGGACGAGCTGGAGGGTCAGCGAAAGGAACTGGAGGACCGCCTGCCCAAGCTGACCAAGGCCATCGACGATCTCACTCGTCAGGAGAAGGCCCGCCTGGCCGAGGTCGACCGGGCCCGCCAGAAGATCGGCCATCTCCGGGACCGGGTCGGTCTGGCCGACCTGGAGGCCCTGGAAAACAAACTGAAGGCCAAAAATGAGCTCCTCGGCGACGTGGAGAAAAGATATAAAAGCAGCCTCAGAGAGCTGCTGGGCTCCGACGAGGGGGCCTGGTCCCGTGAGCTGGGAAAGCTGAAGACCATGGAGGAGATCGTCCCCACCGAGGATGGGTCCGCCGTCAGCAAGCTTCAGAATCAACTGGAGAACTGCCGCCGCCGTCAGCGGGACATCTATGAACAGCTCACCGGATTGACCGCCGAGCTCAAGGCTCAATTCGGCTGTCAGAAATTAGAGGAGGTCTTGTGGAAGGCGGAGGATCTCCGGAAGGAGCTGGAGGAGCTGGAGATCCTGGAGCGCGCCGGCCAGAGGGTACGGGAGACCTTCGAGCGGGTGCTGCAACAATCAGACGCCGTTCTGGACGACATCGTCGGCGGTGAGGATGTCCGCCGGAGCTTCCAGAAGGTCACCGCCGGACGCTACCGCTCGGTCGCCATGGACGACCTGAACCTGCGGGTAACCGACGATCAGAACCGCCGGTGGAACTTCTCCAGCCTCAGCTCCGGCACCCGCGATCAGCTGCTGACCGTTCTCCGCCTGGTTCTGGCGGAACGCCGACTGGGGGGCAAGGGTTTCCTGATTCTGGACGATCCCCTGGTGAACAGCGATCGCGTCCGGCTGGGGGAACAGATGGATCTGCTGGGCAAGCTGGCCCGGGACGGCTGGCAGATCCTCTATATGACCGCCCAGGATGAGGTCCGCGAGGAAGCCCGGCGGCTGGCCGAGGGCGGCGTCGATGTGCATTTGATCGATCTAAAAACCGTGGAGCCCGAGGACATACCGGACCTTTGATCATCTATAGAGGAGCGGATAGAGATGAAGGTGGCCATGGCTCAGATGAACCCCACCGTGGGCGATGTGACCGGTAATCTGGCCCTGGTGGAGGAGGCGCTTCGCCAGTGTGCCCCGCAGAAACCGGATCTGGTGGTCTTCCCGGAGCTTTTCCTGGTGGGCTACCCGCCTCGCGATCTGCTCGAGCGGGCAGATTTCGTGCAGCATTGCCAGGAGGCGGTCCAGCGCCTGCAGGAGATCTCCGGAGCCTACCGGGATACGGGTATCCTGGTAGGCACGGTCACGCCGACCCGGCGGGCGGCCGGAAACGGGCTCTACAACTCGGCGCTGCTCATTCACCAGGGGTCGGTCCTGTTCCGCCAGCACAAATCTCTGCTGCCGACCTACGACGTGTTCGACGAGAGCCGCTATTTCGATCCCGCCCCGGAGGTCGAGACGATGCCGTTCCGGGGCCAGGTGCTGGGCATCTCCATCTGCGAGGACGCCTGGAACGATCCGGAATTCTGGCCTCGCCGAGGTTATCCTGTGGACCCGATCGAGACCCTGGCCCGACGGAAAGCCACGGTGCTGATTAACATCTCGGCCTCTCCCTTCTTCGTGGGAAAAGAGGAGGTCCGTTTTCGGCTGATCCGCAGCCATGCCAGAAAGCACGAGATGCCCTTCATTCTGGTCAACCAGGTGGGGGCCAACGACGAGCTCATCTTCGACGGCCGCAGCCTGTTTATGGACGCCCGCGGTGAAGCGGTGGAGGTCTTCCCCCCGTTCCGCGAGCACCTGGCCGTCATCGGCACCTCTGCCGCCGGCGATCCGCGGCAATACGTCCCCCAGGACCGCATCGAATCGATCCATCAGGCCCTGGTCTTAGGCATCCGCGATTACGCCCGCAAGTGCGGCTTTACCAGGACCGCCCTGGGACTTTCCGGAGGCATCGACTCCTCCCTGGTCTGCTGTCTGGCCGCGGAGGCCCTGGGGCCGGAGAATGTTCTGGGCGTGGCCATGCCCTCGCGCTATTCCTCACCGGCCAGCCTTGATGATGCCCGCCATCTGGCCGAGAAGCTGTCGGTGAATTTCCGGGTCATTCCCATCGATGATCTGTTCACCGGCTATCTCGAAACCCTCAAAGAGGATTTCCAGGACACGCAGCCCGACGTGACCGAGGAGAACATCCAGGCCCGCATCCGGGGCAACATCCTCATGGCTCTGTCCAACAAGTTCGGCCATCTGATCCTGTCGCCGGGCAACAAGAGCGAGATGGCCGTGGGATACTGTACCCTGTATGGCGATATGAGCGGCGGGCTGAGCGTCCTCTCGGACGTGCCCAAGACCATGGTCTACCAGCTGGCTCGGCATATCAACCGGGATGGGAACGTCATCCCCGAGGAGATCCTCACCAAGGATCCCACCGCCGAGCTGAAGCCGAACCAGAAGGACCGGGACACCCTGCCGCCCTACGAGGTCCTGGATGCCATTCTGCGCCTGTACGTGGATCAGGGGCGCCCGGTCAGGGACATCGTCGCTCAGGGATTCGACCCCGAGACCGTCGGCTGGGTCGTCCGGGCCGTGAACCGCAACGAGTACAAGCGCCGCCAGGCCGCCCCGGGTCTGAAGGTGACCTCCAAGGCCTTCGGCATGGGCCGCCGCATGCCGATCGCGGCCAAGTATGAGCATCAGTAGAACGCCCCGTCTCACTCCACCACCACGAACGCCGCCTCCCGCTCCACCTCCTGCCCGGTGTGCTGATCGGTGATGGTCAGTCGCAAGATGTAATCGCCCGCTTCGGCCCCGGACAGGTCCACCTCCAGCCGGCCGATCTCCATTTCCGAGATGCCTACGCTTTCCAGCGAGCTGGACACAGACTCCCACCTTTTCCCGGAACCAAGCGGTGCCGTAATGGCCGACAGAGCCCGGGAGAAAAAACTCTTTCGCTCCGGAACCCTGGCGATGGTGTATTCGGTCCGGAACCAGGTACGGTCCCAGACATCCACATGCAGATGATAGACCTCGTAATAGACCACCAGGGGCTGGTCGGCCTGGACCTGCCGGCCGAGGCGCGGCACCATGATCACGTCGCCCCGGCGGAACCGATCGGCACCGGCATCGGAGACCAGCTCGTTGGCCAGCACCAGCGAGGAGATGGCCAGCGAATCGCCGCCGTAGTCACCCACCTCCACCCGGGTCTTGACGATGCCCAGGCGGCCGGAGCCCTGGTCGCTGATATTGAGAGCCAGCCGATACGGCCCATCAGGGACCAGAAAATCCGCCTTCTCCACCACCATGCGGTTGGGGTTGGCCGCCTGGGTGGGCGGCACCTCGAAGCTCTGGACGTCCTCCTCTCGAGCCACCTCATTCCAGTCCTGGTCGAACAGAACGGCCCGGCGCTCGATGACGGCCCGGGACATCTGCCCGGACCGGGAAAATTCCAGGCCCGGATTGGGGATGCCGTAGACCATCTGCAGCTCGGTGAGGCCGCCGGGGCCCCGGAACTCGACCATCCGATAGAGGTAGTCCAGCGGCTCGGCCCCGTAATCATGACGGTAATCCTCCGGGGACGCCTCTACCATACGCAGAGCCACGGTGGCCGGTGAGTTGCGAAAATCGGCCGGGCCCCAGGATTTATCAGGGAAAGGGAAGTTGTACTCCCCGTTCAGAAAGGTGTCGGCGAAGATCAGGCTGACCTCCCGGCCCTCCTCACCATAGGCCCACACCCACCGGGGCGGTACCAGACCCACTCCGGCTCCGACCTCGCCCAGCTCCCGCCATTTCACCTTCGGCTCGCCGTAGCGGATATAGAACTCCCCCCGTTTCGTCTTCCACCCGGGCAGGTCCAGCCCGGGGGCGCCAAAGTGGATATTGGCGTAGGCCACCCGGCGGCAGTGCTCCAGCCAGCGTTCATTGGCCGCGGTGGTGGGGGTGGGATCGCGCTCCTTCCAGAAGCGGCGCAGAAAATCCTCCCGGGCGGAAGGATCCGGGGCCGGCGGCGCCCCGTGATCAGCAGGTTCATCGGCCGCCGGCTCCCCGATACCGGCATGTTCGTATGCCGCCAGTGCCTCGGCACCGGCTAAATATTCCAGGCTCTCAAAAGGCCGGCGGTCCTCCTGGTCCATCCGCTCGATGGCCGCCCGATAGCTCTGCTGGGCCTCCTCCAGCATTCCCAGCCGGTGCCGGGTCATGCCCAGGAGCAGATGGGCCCGGGGACGGGAGGAGTCGCTTTGCACGGCCGTGCGGAGATGCTCGCCGGCTTCCTGCCACAGGTCCAGCTCGATCAGGTTGACGGCCAGATGGCAGAGCACATCGTAGTTCCGGGGCGCGATCCGGGCCGCCCGGGCGAAGGCATCGGCCGCCTTGCGGTGCCGCCCGGCCGACTCGTAACGGAGGCCCGACTCCTCGTGGAGCAGCCCGATCTGATAGTGGGCCGCCCAATAGGTCGAGTCGATCTCCAGGACCCGCTCGAACTCCCGGCGAGCGCTGTGCCCGAATCCCCGCTCCCGGTGGACGACGGCCAGGTTGAAGCGGTACCCGGCATCCCCGGGGGCCAGCGCTACGGCCCGCTGGGCCCGCTGGGTGGCCAGCCAGCGGGCCCGGATATCGCCTCGCCGCAAATAGATCTGTCCCAGCAGATCATGAGCCGGGGCCAATTCGGGATCCTGCCGGATGGCCTGCTCCAACTCCCAGACGGCGCTCTCGGCCTCCCCCTGGCGGTGCAGCTCCAGGCCCAGGCGGTAATGCTGATCGGCCTGGCGGTGGGCCTCCGGGCTGATCCGGGCACAACCCATGCCCAGCAGGGCCAATCCGGCCGCCAGGGCCGGCCAGGTTAGGAGAGGAATGAGTTTGTGACGCGAAGATCTCATCGTTTCAGGTGCTCAAATGACCTCTTGAGTATACGAAAAATGGGGAGAACGCGAATTCTCCCCATAAGGTAAGAGTTTTTTCGTCCGCGGGCAAAGGTCTTGATATCGGCCGGCGGAGTACCCGCTATCAGGTACTGGTTTTCATCCCTCCGGGTGGGTGGTGATCAGCCCGTAATGCTGGAAGTACTTATTGGCCACGCGCCGGATGTCCTCCCGGGTGACGTCCCGGATGCGATCCTCGAAATCTTCGACAAAATCATACCCCAGCCCGCGAATCTCATCGGTGGCCGCCTGGGAGGCCTGGGCCGAGTTGGTCTGGTTGTAATACAGCCCCTGCATGACGATACAGGCGCTCTTGGCCTGCTCCAGCTCCTCATCGGTGTAAGTATCCTGTTTGATCAGCTCCTGTTTTTCCAGAATGATCTCCAGGGCCGTATCGGCCGTGGCCGGAGTGGTGGCCGCCTGGATGGCGTAATAACCCGGATGGGAGCGGGCGTCATTCCAGGCATGGACGAAATAAACCAGCTGATTGCCCCGCAGGGTGGTATGCAGCCATCCGCCGGGATAGCCGATGCCCGAGGTGATCCCGTCGATGACCCGCATGGTATACCAGTCTGAGTCTCCCAGCTTCATGCCCGGATAGCCCATGTAGATGACCGTCTGCTGCCGGTCGGTGATGAGCTCATCGGTGATGTTTTCCTCCAGGGGCGGCTCCCGGGGAACCTCGGGGAAAACCACCTCTTTGGTCTTCATCTTGGCGAAGTGCTTTTTCACCAGATTCTCCATCCCGGCAGGGTCGATGTCCCCGAAGATGGCCAGAACCATGTTGTTGGGCACGTAATAGGTCTGGAATGTCGACACCAGATCATCCCGGGTCAGGGCCGAGACGCTGCTGCTCTGACCCACCGGCGTGAACCGATAGGGATGCTGGCGGAAAAAGGTCTTCTGGAAGAAGACCTCCGACTGGGTCCGCCAGTCGTCATTCTGCCGGTCGATCTGCGCCAGGACGAGCTGGCGCTCCTTCTCCAGCTCCTCGGAATCGAAGACCGGGTTCTGCAGCATATCGGCTAAAATATCCAGCCCCTTTTCGGTCTGCTCTTTGAGAACCTCCACCGAGATGTGGGTCAGATCGTTTCCCCCCGATGATCCTATGGACCCGCCCATGGTATCGATCTGCTCGGCGATCTGCTCGGCCGTTCGTTTCTTGGTGCCCCGGCGCAGCATCCGGGCGGTGAGATTGAACCGCCCGTTGTCCTGCTCGGTCTCATACAGCACACCGCCCCTGAGATAGGCGTGCATGGAGACCAGCGGGAAATTGGGATTGCTCTTCATCAGCAGGGTCAGGCCGTTGTCCAGAACCACCCGCTGCACCTGTCCGGTGCCGCCCGCGGCGACCTCCCGAACGCTTTCTTCAGCCGGCATCCGGGTCCCGGTAGGTCTGAGGACCGCCACGGTCATGGCCTCATCCCGGAAATAGGTTCCCGCCACCCGCCTGATGTCCTCCGCCGTGACCGCCTTGATCCGCTCCAGGTAATCCCGGCTGAAGGATGGATTGCCCGTCCTGATGAGGTCCTGGCCGATCTGCATGGCCTGATCCTGGGCCGTCTGGTTGGCGAAGACCTCGGCGCTGAGACGCTGGTTCTTGGCCTTCTCCAGCTCCTCCGGCGTCACCAGCTCGTTCCGCAGCCGGTGAATCTCCTCCAGAATGGCCTTCTCGGCCTGGTTCACCTTCTCGAGGTCCAGCGTCGACAGGATGGTGAAATCAGCCGCATCGTAACAGGGATTATAGGAGCTGGCGGAGATGGTATGGACCAGCTGTCTGTCGTTGCGGACGCCTTTCACCAGCCGGGAGCTCTCCCCGCGGCCGAGAATGTCCTCCAGCAGGTTCAGGGCGTACAGATCCGGATGGGTCACCTTGACGCTGCGCCAGCCGATCATCAAATAGGTGGTCTCGATGTCCATCTCGTCGTCCACCCGGCGGGTCCCCATCTGTTTCGGATCGGTCTGCAGGTAGATCTGACGCAGCGGCTTACGGGGCGCATCCGCGCAGTACTTGGTCACCAGGCCGAGGGTCTCCTGGGCGTCCAGATCGCCGGCGATGACGAAGATCATGTTGTTGGGCACGTACATCCGCTGGTAATAATTGACCAGATCGTCGCGGGTCAGCTGCAGAAAGACATCCTTGTATCCGATGGTGGGATGATGCTCCGGGTGCTTGACGAACATGGCGGCGTTATACAGTTTGCCGATCCTCCGGCGGGGCTCGTCCTCGCCCATCTCGATCTCCCGGGTGATGACGCCGTGCTCCCGCTCCACCTCATGGGGATCCATGGCGTTGTGCAGCACCCAGTCGGACACCAGATCGATGGCTGTCTCCAGATATTCCTTCGATGTGGAGACGTAATAGGCGGTATGGTCGCTGGTGGTGTAGGCATTCGACGCCCCGCCCAGCATGTTCAGAATCTCATCGGCTTCCGCCTCGGTCCGGTTGGTCGTGGTCCCCATGGCCACCAGGTGCTCGCAATAATGGGAGATGCCGGCGCCCAGAAACTCCTCCTCGAAGATGTGGCCGGCCCGCACGTACATAACAGCCGTGACCACCGGGGCGGCGTGATTCTCCTTGATGACCACCGTCATGCCGTTCTTCAGCGTGGTATGGACCATCTCTGCAACGACCACTGTCGTCATCCCCGCCAGGAGAAAACACACAAGAGCCACGACGCTGAGAGCTTTACGCATCATCTGATCACCTCCGGGTTGATAGAGAATGGGGCTGTCGAAAGGCGAACAGCCCCGCACCGATATTTTCTATATGTACGCTCTTTTCAGCGGAGAGTTGCCCGGTTTTCCCGAGGTGTTACATTTCCTTACCGTGAAAACGAAGCTTCCTCTCGGACGGGCGAGAAAGCGCTGTTTTCAGAACGGCAATCCTTTCCAGAAAAAAGTACTCATGTCGCCAAAAAATGAACGGCACAGATGAAAATCGAAAGGGCCAGAAGAAGATAATCCTCCTGACCGGCCAGATACAACTTGATCGTTTGCCAGTTCATACCCTCGCTCCTGATTTCTAACAGGAATCATGGATGGCTTGATAATGAGTCGTTTGACAGAGAATCCAGAATCTCCTCGGCCTGTTCCAGGTCGCCCTGGGCATCGATCCCCCGGAAAATATCCCGGGCCTTCCCGGCCGACTCCCCGGCTTCCTGCGGGCGTCCGGCCAGTCGATGGAGCCGGGCCAGCTCCAGCAGGGTGCGCCCGATCTCCTGTTCCATGCCCAGTTCCTCGAAGATCTCCCGGCTGCGCCCCAGCTCCAGGCCGGCGCCCTGGATCAATTCGACTCTCTCCTCACCGCCGGCCGCCGAGGCCATCTGCGTTCGCACCTCGCCCCAGACCCGTCGGGCCAAACCCTCGTTGCCCCGCTGTCCGGCGGCCACGGCCAGGGTAACGGCCTCATCGGCCATTTCAGCAGCCTCCTGGAAGCAGCCCAGCCGGCAGCAGGCCTGCGCCAGATAACTGCAGGTGATCGATTCAAAATCACCCAGGCCCAGCTCTCTCTGGAGCTCCAGGCTTTCATCGAGGATCTCGCGAGCCCGGTCGTGCTGGCCGCATTCCAGGCAGACCAGGCCTAAATTGGTCAGGGACATGGCCACGCCATGCCGATTGCCGATCTCCTGGCGGATCTCCATACTGCGCTGGAACATCTCCCTGGCCCGCTGATAATCACCCTTGTCCTGTGCCAGGCTGCCCAAATTGTTATACAGGCCGGCCACTCCCAGGCGGTAGCCGATCTGCTCGAAGATCTCCAGACAACGCTGGTACATCTCGACGGCCAGGTCTTTCTTCCCCTGGTTCTTGTAGGCAATGCCCAGGTTATTATAGGACAGGGCGGTTTCCCAGCGGTCGCCGATCTCCTCTCGCAATTTCAGACTCCGCATATGCATCTGGATGGCCTGGTCATAATCCCCGCGGCTCCGGTGCACGATACCTAAGTAATGATAGCCGGCTGCCAGGTCGGCCGAGGCACCGCTGCCCTCCAGAAGATCCAATCCCCGGCGGATCTCCTCCTCGGCCTTTTCCACCTCACCCATCTTATAGTGCACGGCGCCCCGCTCGATCAAGATGCGTCCCAGCTCCCGGCGCCCCTCGTCCTGCTCGGCCATCGGCTGGACACATTCCTGCGCCTGCCGAAGGCATTCCAGGGCCTGGTCGAAGGCCCCCTGCTTCTCACGGACGCCGCTGGTCTTGCGCATCAGACAGGAACAGCGCTCGCCGGGCAGGTCCTTCAGGCCCAGCGCGCCGGCGTAGGCCTCCACGGCCTCCTGATGCCGGCCGGTGAGAACATAGATGTCCCCGAGATGCTCCCCGATCCCGGACAGGGCATCCGTTCTCCGGCTCTCATCCTCCCAGGAGATCTCTCCTGCGATCTCCCGGGCCCGGGTGAACAGCTCGATGGCCTCGGCGTTAGCGAAGACCCTCTTGGCCCGCTCGGCAGCCTTGATCAGGAAGGGCAGAGCGCCCTCGGGATCGTCGGCCTCCAGAAGGTGGTGGGCAATCTGGGGGATGACCTGCTCGTCCTGAGAGAAATTGGCCCGCAGATAGCTGCCCACCAGCATATGGTACTCCTGGCGCAGCTCGGGGAGGATCTCCTGATAGAGCAGGTCCCGGATCTTGGCATGATCAAAATGGTACCGCCTCTCGGCGGCATGAATCACGTGATGTTCCCGCTCCAGGCGCTGCAGACTCTTCAGCACCTTGATCTTGTTGAGACCCAGACACTCGGCTACGGTGGCCGAGTTGAAGGCCTCTCCCTCGACCGAGGCCACCTCCAGGATGTCGTGCTCCTCCTCATTGAGACGCTGCAGCCGGCGCTTGATGACATCGTGAACCTTGGAGGGAATGGCCAGCCGGCCCGGACTCTCCTGCAGCCGGTAATGCTCGTTCTCCTGGACGATCATACCCTCGACCTTCATCAGCTTGATGGTTTCCAGGACGAACAGGGGATTGCCCTCCGTCTCGTTGAACAGCGTCTCATAGAACTCTCCCCCGAAATCGGCCCCGGGGAACAGGGAGTCCACCATGGGATGGAGATGCTCGCTCTGCAGACGCTCCAGGGGCAGTTCCACCAACAGCCCTTCCCGGTTCATTTCCTGCCGCACGCGGGGCAGCAGGTTGGAGATCTCATCTCCCGGCAGGCTGAGGTCTTCCGGGCGGTAGGTGCCCACCAGCAGGACCTTGGCCCGCCGGATCCACCGGGCGGTATAGTGGAACAGGCTCAGGGTGTCCTCATCGGCCCACTGCAGGTCGTCGATGAACAGGATCAGGGGCCTCTCGGCGGCGGCCCGCTCGATGAGCTTGATGATACTCTGCAGCAGCTCCTCGCGATTGACCACCTGGGCCGACTCCTGCCCCTCCAGGTTGAGGAAGACCTTCAGCACCGAGATCTGCGCTTTCAGCTCGGGCGCCTTGCTGTCCACGAAGGACTCCAGCTTCTGAACCCCCTCCACACCCTTGAGCTGAAAGTATTCTTGAATGGCCTCCACGAATGGATGGTAGGGATAACTTTTCATGCGGTGGAGGCAGCCGCCGGTGAGGGTGCGAATCTTCCTGGTCCTGGCGTGCTTGGACAGCTCCGAGACCAACCGGGTTTTTCCGATGCCGGCTTCTCCGGAAATGAGGACCGTCTGCCCCTCTCCCAGCGTGGTGGTATGCAGATGCTCTTTGAGCTGCTCTAATTTCTTCTCCCGCCCGACCAGCTGCGCCCGGAACTCCCGCTCCTCCGTCACCACTTCCTCGGCGGCGATCAGCTCCAGCTCGCCCAGGGTCACTTCGGCGCCGCCGGTCATGGCCCGGCGCACCTTGTCCAGATCGGCCACCATCTGGCCCACCTGGTCGTAGCGATCCCGGGGCTCTTTCTGGATGGCCTTGAAGACGATCTGCTCCAGTTCCCTGGGCACCTCCGGATTCAGCTCCCGAAGGCCCATGGGCTCTTCATTGAGCAGGGAGAAGACGATGGCGATCTCCTGGTCCCCGGAAAATGGCCTCTGCCCGGCGAGAAGCTCGTAGAAGACCACGCCTAGAGAGAAGATATCGCTGCGGTGATCGATGGGCTCCCCGGTGGCCTGCTGGGGAGACATATAGGCCACCGTCCCCATGATCTCGCCCTCTTTGGTGAGAATGG
>CAZOYL010000015.1:14805-32053 GCA_964584035.1 uncultured Gemmatimonadota bacterium
CTTGGCCAGGCCGAAATCCATCACCTTGACCTCTCCGCTTTCGGCGACCATGATGTTGTCGGTCTTGATATCGCGGTGAATGACGCCCTGCCCGTGGGCCGACTCGAGAGCCCGGCCGGTGGCGGCGATGATATCGATGGCCTCCAGGGGGGAGGGGCGTCCCTCGCGGAGCAGCTGACGAAGGGTCCGGCCACATACATATTCCATGGCGATGTAAGACTGGCCCTCATCCTCGCCCACCTCGTAAATGGTGACGATGCCCGGATGGTTCAGCCGCGCACCGGCCCGGGCTTCCCGAAGAAATCGCTCTCTGATCTCCTCTTCGGGCAGATCGGTGGCGGTTAGAATCTTGAGGGCCACCGTCCGGTTCAGCTGGCTATCCCGGGCGCGGAAAACGGCCCCCATGCCTCCCCGGCCGAGAAGCTCCTGGATCTCGTAATGGGCTATTTTTTCTGAGTTGGTCATATGGCCCCGAAGAAAGGATCGATGATCTATCTCAGCAGCACCATCTTCCGCGTATCGCGAACGCTTCCCGCCTCCAAACGGCAGAGGTACATACCGCTGGCCACCGGCTCGCCGGCGTCATCCCGGCCGTCCCAGCGGACGTCATGCAGGCCGGGCGGATGATGTCCGGCGATCAACCGGCGGACGCGCTGCCCGCGGGTATTGTAGATGATTAAACGGACGAACGGCCGTTCGCCGTACCCGTCGCCCACGCGATAGCGGATCCGCGCACCGTCATTGAAGGGGTTGGGATAACTCCCCAGAAGGGCGTGCCGCCTCGGCACGGCTTCGGTCTCATTCCCATTCACGGCCGTCTGTCCGACCCGGAAGATGACCGGAAGGACGATGGATGGGTCCGGAGAATCATTCCCGATGATCAGCCCGCTTTTATAGAGGCCGGCGCTCAGGCCGGCGGCGTCGAGATGCAGGCCGATCTGATGGGTGGCATACGGGGCCAGCGAGCCGAGCGGGGGATCGTGATCCAGCCAGACCGGCTGATCGCCGTACCGGACGACCGCCTGGATGAAAAAATTCGCGTCCTGATCGTGCCGATCGTACAGGGTCCACCAGTTCAGGCTCCATTTCCCTGAGCTTCTTCGCTCGTCACCCACCGGAAGGCCGTCGTCCGAAACGATGGCCAGGGCATCGCTGGGATTTGACCCGGCGACCGTATAACCGATATGGAAGTCCTGATGCGCCCGGAACCGTATGCCCGGGCCGGCGAAATAGACCAGCTGCCAGCTGGGAGAGAGGTTCAGGGAACTGTTGGGAACCATCACCGAATCGAGTTTGGCCCCCGGGAACCCGGATGAGTCGTCCCAGACATAGACCATCAGATCCGGCTGACCCAGCGTCCCGTCGGTGGAAAACAGCATTCGCGCCGAGGTCAGCGTGCAGGTCTGCGCCGGGGTGAATCGCACGTTGTAGAAGTTCTGGTTGGACTGCTCCGAGAGGGCCCAGGAACTGGCCGGATCCTCCATATCGCCGTAACTGAGGATCTGCTGGCCATGGGGCAGATCCAGATCGTAGTGCAGGCGGTCGAACCCCCAGTTGGTGATCTCGAAGGCCGTATCGGCCGAACCGCCCTGTTCCACGGACAGATCGATGCCGGCGGGGCTGAGCTGAGCGTATGGATAGTCCACGTCGCCCAATCCCAGGACCAGGTGGGAGTCGTCCCGGCTGCCGGTCCCGTTATAGCGGAAAAAGAGCGGGTTGAGATTCTGTCTTTGTTGAAAATAAAAGGCCAGCTCATCGCCTTGATTGAACATGATTGCGGGGTAGAGAGCCTGCTCGGTGAGAATATCGATGGGCCGTTCCCCGCTGGGCACCGGCGGCAAGGATAAGATCTCTTCGGAGAGGACGGTGCTTCCGTTGCGGGTCAGGGCCACGACAATGACCGAGTTGATCGATGGGTTCACGACGGTGCCGTCCAGGTGCAGCTCCAGGTTGAGATGGTTCAACAGAAACGGCCGTTCGGCGACATAATCGCCCCAGAAGTAAATGAAGCTGGAAACATTATCGCGAACGGCCTGATCACCGGCCTCGGGATCCAGGATTCGCTGCGTCCCCACCCTTCGAAAATAGAGCGTCTGCTGTTCATCAACGGCCGCATCTGCCGGCCCATCCTGCGCCGCAGCGCTCTCCAGGAAACATCCGGACAGCATTGCCAACAGGACGACCGGTAACATTTTTTTCACGATCATGGCGCTCCTCTCACAGGATGGGAAAGTACTTCTTGAGCTCCGCATCGGTGACCTGGGCGCGGTAATCGTCCCACTCCACCTTCTTGTTGGCGATGAACTTGTCCATCACGTCAGGGCCCAGAGCGCGGCGCAACAGCTCGCTCTTTTCAGCCTCCAGGATGGCGGCATAGAGACTGTCGGGCAGAGAGTGGATCCCTCTCTTGCTCCTCTCGGCCGGGGACATGGAATAGATATCCTCCTCGATGGGCTCGGTCAGGGGATAACCCTCCTGAATGCCCTCCAGGCCGGCCGCCAGCATGACGGCGAAGGTCAGATAGGGATTGCAGGCCGGATCCGGACAGCGAAGCTCCACCCGCGTGGCCTGCTCCTTTCCGGGCTTGTATCTCGGCACGCGCACCAGGGCGGAGCGGTTCTTCTGCCCCCAGGAAATGTAGGCCGGGGCCTCGAATCCGGGCACCAGCCGTTTGTAGGAGTTGACCCATTGGTTGGTGACCACGACGATCTCGGCGGCATGTTTGAGGATCCCGGCGGTGTAGGATCTGGCCAAAGAGGATAGATGATAGGGATCTTCCGAATCGAAGAAGGCGTTGTGTTCTTTCTCGAACAGGGACTGATGCACATGCATGCCGCTGCCGTTCTGGCCGAAGAGCGGCTTGGGCATGAAAGAGGCATAGACCCCCTCGGCCCGGGCCACCTCCTTGATCACCAGGCGGTAGGTCATGGCGAAGTCGGCCATGGTCAGGGCCTCCTGATAGACCAGGTCGATCTCGTGCTGGCTGGGGGCCACCTCGTGGTGACTGTATTCCACCGGGATGTCCATTGCCTCCAGGGCGAAGACCGATCGCTTGCGCAACCGGGTGCCCACATCCAGGGGAGCGACGTCGAAATATCCGTCCAGATCGAGCACTTCGGGCTGGCCATCGCTTTTGAAATAGAAATATTCCAGCTCCGGGCCGACATGAAAGGTATAGCCCATCCGGGCGGCCTTCTCCAGATTCTGCTTAAGCACATACCGCGGATCGCCGGCATAAGGCTCCCGCTCCGGGGTCAGCACGTCGCAGAACATCATCCCGATCTTCTGGTCGTCGGTGGGCCAGGGCAGGACCCGGAAGGTCACCGGATCGGGCATGGCCAGCAGGTCGCTCTCGTAGATCCGGCAGAATCCCTCGATGGAGGAACCGTCGAACCCCATGCCCTCGTTGAGAGCCTCTTCCAGATACACGCTGGGAACGGCAAATCCCTTCAGTCGTCCCAGGATATCGCAAAAACACAGGCGCACGATACGGACATTCTCTTTCTTGATCCGTTCCAGCACGTGCTTCTTCCGATCCTCAGACATGCACATCCTCCTTTTCGGGTTCTCGCCCGGCAGATGGTCTTCGGTCAGTTCGAAAAATGACGAAATCCTCCTTCGACCAGCGATCTCTTCTCCCCCCCCGGCCCCAACAGCCACAGGCCCGCATCCCCGGGCCGGACCCGGCCGATGACGGTGACGGCCAGGCCGGTCCTGGCGGCCACCCTTTGCAGATCCTCCGGGGCGGTGCCGGCCGCGACGGTGAACAGCAGCTCGAAGTCCTCCCCCCCGGAGAGGGCGTAATCGACGGCCGGGACCCCCAGACGACCGGCCACCCAGCGGGTCTGCGGATCGATGGGGATCTTCTCCTCATCGATCTCCACGCCCACTCCGCTGCGCTCGGCGATATGGCCCAGGTCGCCGGCCAATCCGTCGCTGATATCGATCATCGAATGAACATATCCCGCCCGGGCCAGTTCCTGTGCCGCCTGCAGCCGGGGACGCGGCCGCAGATGCCGTTGACGGACCCGGTCCCAGAGATCGGCGGGCACAGCCGCGGCCGGCCGGGGAGCGTCCTCCCGCAGCGAGCGAAGCATGTCCAATCCGGCCCGGGACCCGCCCAGCTGTCCGGTCACACAGATCAGGTCTCCCTCCCGGGCGCCCTTTCTGGTCAACAGCCGTTCTTCCCGGACCTCTCCGGTGAGGGCGATGGCGATGACCAGATCCCTTGGAGCCGAGACGGTGTCGCCACCGATGATGTCCCCGCCGTACTCCCCGGTCACGGCCCCCATCCCCCGGTAGATCTCCTCCACTTCCTCGACGGAGACATCGTCCGGCAGGCAGATGGACACCAGGGCGTGCCCGGGCCGTCCGCCCATGGCAGCGATATCACTGAGGTTGGCCGCCATGGCGCGCCAGCCGATGTGGTGGAAATCGTGGATGCCGCGGTCGAAGTGAACATGTTCCACCAGGACATCGGCCGTCATCAAGACGAGGCTCCCCGCCGTCGTCCTCACCGCGGCGGCATCATCTCCCGGCCCGACGACGACCCCTTTCCCCGGGGCGGCCAGCTGCCGCTGCAGCCGGTCGATGAGACCGAACTCGCCGAGCTGAGAGAGTTTCATATCAATCGATCCTGAGAGGGTTGTCCCAGAAAAAACGCGTCAGCCCCTGGGGCGTGCCCAGCCACAGGTAGGCTCCATCGACGAGGATGGATTGAACCGTGTTATCCAGCAAGCCGTCTTCGGTGGTGAAGACCCGCCAGCGGCCGGTCTGCCGGCGGAGCTTCCACAATCCGTTCTCCGTTCCGGCCCAAACAGCCCTGGGACCTGCCTCCAGACAGATGATGTGGCCGGCCTGTATCTGTTGGCCGAAAGGGTGCCAATCCCACTGCCGGCTGGAGCGATCGTATCGGGTCAGCCCGACGGTGGTGCCGAACCAGATCTCGTCACCGTCATCGGAGACCGCGGTGATGGTCCGCTCGATGGTTCCATCGGGACTGGTGAACTTCAGCCAGCGGTTCAGGGTCCGGTCCAGCGCGTAAACCCCCTCCTCGGCGCCGAACCAGACGAATTCCGGCCCCATCTCGATATCGTAGATCTTCTGCTGGCCGACCAGCGGAATTTCAGCCACCGCCAGGCTGTCGCCCGCCAGCGTGATCATATTGGCGCCCCGGGAGGTCCCGACCCAGAGGATATCGCCGTCGCGGGCCAGGTCGGTGACCCAGTCGTCGGCCAGTCCCTGGAAGGTGGTCAGGGTGGTCCAATTGTCGCTACCCTTATCGTAGCGGCAAAGACCGTACAGGGTTCCCACCCAGACGTCGTCCGTGCCGGGGGCAATGGCGGTGACATCGTCGCTGTCCATCCCGACCAGATAACGAGCCTCGAAGTAGTCCCAGGTCTGCAGGTCCCGGCCGGCCCGGGTGATGCCGGCCTCCTCATCCCACGGAGATATGCCACCGATCCAGAGCCGGTCGCCGTCGAAAGCCAGGGCTGTGACGTTTCGGCCCATCAGGCCGAAGGGCAGCATTCGCAGCCGGCCGCTGCGCAGCCGGGCCCGACCGGCTCCCAGGCCGGCGGTGCCGACCCACAGGTGATCCCAGTCGTCCGTCAGATGGGCGGTCATGGGAAAGCGGCGGAGGTAGGGATCGGTCAGATAGGCGCCACCGTTTGTGGTGTAGTAATTGAGCTCGAAATCCGGAAACAGCTCCGGATAGTGATAGGCGTCCGGGGGCCTGACCGGCGGCAGGTCGCCGCTCATTCGAAACCGTTCCAAAAAGGGGTCGAACCGGCTGGCGCCCCGCTGCGTGAAGAAGACAATCTCATGTTCCTCGCTGTCGGCCACCAGATCCAGCACGCGATTGTCCGGCAGGCCGGAACTGGTGGTCAGGGGCGTGCCCCATTCTTCCTTCCAGCGGTCATACCGCATCACGCCGCCGGTGGTGCCGATGTAGATGTACTCATCGTCCATGTCCATCGAGGTCACATAGCGGAACACCCCGTAGGACACCCAATCCTCCATCTCGTACCAGCGGGCTTGCGCCGACGGGACCCAGGATCCGGCGATCAGGCCGATCAGCGCCAGCAGCCCCGGAATCGTCCGAACAACCGTCCCGGGCGCCACGGGGCGCCGGGAACTCATCTTCCGGTGGGAACACCGCATCGACACCGTCTCATCGTTTGGAGAGAAGTTCCAGGGCCGACAGGGCCAGAACGGCCGCGCCGGCGGGGAGGGCCTCCTCGGCGATATCGAACCGGGGATGATGCGCCGGATGGGAGGTCTGTTCGGTGCCGTCATCGGTGCCCAGCACAAACATCGCCCCGGGGACCTGCTGCAGGAAATAGGACAGGTCGTCCCCGCCCATGGAGCGGGGAATATCCTCGTGAAGAATCTCCGGGCCATAGAGCCGCCGGACGGCCCGCCGGATCGCATCGACCACGGCCGTATCGTTGTTCAGGGCCAGGCACCCCTGGTCCCAGTCGATCTCCCAGCGGGCCCCTGCCGATTCGGCGATACCGGCCAGCAGCGCCTCCAGCTCCCCGGCCAGCCGATCTGCCAGATCTGGATCGAGACATCTCAGCGTGCCCCGCAGATCCACCCGGCCGGCGATGATATTATCGGCCTGTCCTCCCTGGATCTGGCCGATCGAGACGACGGCCGGCTCCAGGGGATCCACCCGGCGGCTGATCAGAGTCTGGGCGGCGAGGATGAACCGGGCCGCCGTCACCACGGCATCGATGCCCTCATGGGGATGGGCTCCGTGCCCGGATCGTCCCAGGATGCGGATGTCGAAATCCCGGGCCTCGGCCAGAAAAGGGCCGGCCCGCACTCCGATATGGCCGGCCGGCAGCTGCGAGTCGACGTGCAGGGAGACCAGTGCCTTGACCGGCGGATCCTCAAGCACGCCGGCCTCCACCATGGCCAGGGCGCCGCTGGGCAGGTCCTCCTCGCAGGGCTGGAAGATGAACCGGACCGTGCCGGACCATTCCCCGCGCAGCCCGGTCAGAATCTCGGCAGCCCCCAGCAGGCAGGCCACGTGGGCGTCGTGCCCGCAGGCATGCATCACGCCCGGGTTGGCCGACCGATAAGGTTGATCGTTCTGTTCATCGATCGGCAGGGCGTCCATATCGGCCCGCAGGGCCACGACCGCCCCCCCCGAGCGGCCCTCGAGCAGCGCCACCACCCCGGTCCGGCAGACTCCCTCGCGGACCTCCAGGCCCAGCTCGCGAAGCCGTCCGGCCGCCAGGGCGGCGGTCTGGCGCTCCTGGAATCCCAGCTCGGGATGCCGGTGGATCTGACGGCGGATCTTCCTGAGCCGGCCATCCATGGCGCCGGCCAATTCCCTCACACGCCGGGCCAGCGGATCACTCATCGCTCGGTTCCTCTCAGGGCTCTCCGGCCGATGGTGCGATGGATGGCTTCGGAGATGCCGTCCAGCAGGTCTCCGGCCACCAGGCTCCACTCGCCCATCCCTTCCACGGCCGCATCGCCGGCCAGACCATGCAGATAAACGCCCAGCCTGGCGGCGTCCAGCGGATCGCAGCCCTGCGCCAGAAAGCCGGCGATCATCCCGGTAAGCACGTCGCCGCTCCCGGCGGTGGCCATACCCGGATTGCCGGTGGTGTTGATATACAGCCCGCCCCGGGGCTCGGCGACCAGGGTCGGGGCTCCCTTGAATACGCAGACCTGTCCGTGACGCTCGGCCAGGGACCGGACGGCCGCGATCCGTTCGGCCGTCTCCACGGGAATATCGAACCGCCCCAGACGGGCCAGCTCTCCGGCGTGGGGCGTGAGCACCAGCGGGGCCCGGACCCGGGCGAGCACTTCCGGATCCTGGGCCACGGCGTTGAGGCCGTCGGCGTCCAGCACCGTGGGATGCTCCAACCGGGGCAGCAGATGGCGCACCAGGGCCGCCGTATCGGGATGCATCGACAGGCCGGGACCCAGGGCCACCACGTCGGCCCAGGAAAGGAGCTCTCCGATGCGTTCCAGGGCATCCGTCGACAGCGACCGGCCGTCGGTCTCGGGCAGCGGAGCCGTCATGATCTCGGTGAGCTTGATCTCGGCGATATCGTTGAGGCTTTCCGGAAGACCCAGCATGACCATTCCAGCCCCGGACCGCAGGGCGGCCGTGGAGGCCAGGGTCGCGGCGCCGGTCATGCCCACCGAGCCGGCGATCACCAGCACCCGTCCGAAGGTGCCCTTATGCGCATCGGCGGCCCGGCAGGGAATCAAGCCGGCCATGTCCGCCGACTCCAGAGATTCCACCGTCAGATGCTCCTCTTCGGCGGCTCCGTCCGGAACGCCGATATCCACCACCACGAGCTGTCCGACCAGTTCCCGTCCCGGGCTGAAGAAAAAACCCTGCTTGGGGAAAGCCATGGTGGCCGTGGCATCGGCCCGTACCGCGGATCCCAGAATACGGCCGCTGTCGGCGTCCATGCCGGAGGGAATATCCACCGCCAGCACCGGGCGGCCGGCCCGGTTGATCAGGTCGATAAGATCGGCCATCAGCCCCTCGACCGGGCCGCTCAGGCCGGTTCCCAGCAGGGCGTCGACGATCAGGTCGGCGTCCCCGAGATCGGCCGCATCCCGGAGGGTCCGGACTTCGCCGATGTCGATGTTCAATCTTCGCAACCGCTTGAGGTTCTCCAGCGCGTCCCCGCTGACCTGCCCGATTGCGCCGGCCAGGCAGACCACCGGCCGGACCCCGGCCTCGGCCAGGAGCCGGGCGATGACGAAACCGTCACCGCCGTTATTGCCCTTCCCGCAGAAACAAACGACCGTCTTGCCGCCGGGATCGCCCAGCAGATCGAGGGCCAGCCGGGCGGCCCCCTGCCCGGCTCGTTCCATCAACTGCAGGCCGGGTACTTTGGCCTGCTCGATGGTCCGGCGGTCGATATTTCTCATCTGTTGCGCGGTCACCGTTTTCACGACCACACCTCCACTCAGCTAGCGATCAGCGGGAAAACAATCTTCTGACCAATCCTCATCCGCCTTATCGATCAGCAGGGCCGTGGCCATGGCCTGTCGGTGAGTATGAGTCAGGCTGATCAGCAGCACCCGCTTCCCCAGCAGCTGTTGCAGCCGCGGGCCGGGCCGGATGACGGGCGCCCCGGAGGGCCGGTTGACCACCTCCAGACTCTTCCACCGGACCCCGCCCTTCGGCCCGCGGCCCAGGGCCTTCATGGCCGCCTCCTTGGCGGCGAAACGGGCGGCGAAGGAGATCTCCGGCCGCGCCTGGGCCTGACAGTAGCCTATCTCCCCGGAGGTGTAGACCCGTTCGAGAAACCGCTGCCCCCAGCGGCCGATGGCCCTGCGGATCCGGTCCACCTCGATGATATCGATGCCCACTCCCGCAACCAACTTTTCGATCCTCCCAATCACATCGGTCCGCGGCCGAACCGGGGCCCGAAGCCCCTGACCGGCAGCACCGGAGACCGGCCCCGGCTCACCGTCCACGACTCTCCCAGGGTTTCCACAGATCTCTCCACCCCCGGGTCTCTTCCCCGGCCGTCCCCCGGGTCTGCTCCTCGGTGGCGTGAACCTCCGCCCAGCTGCGCGGTTTTCTCTGCTCCTCCTGATCCGTGCCGGCCCGGTACTTTCGGAGCAGCTCGCGAAGCCCGGTGTTGGCTATTACGGCCGTCAGGCTGACGGCCAAAAAGAAGAAGCCGGCCACCGAGACCAGGCCAAGCGCCAGCACGACCACCAACGAGAGGGCTAACGCCAGGGAAAAAAACAGGTTGTCCAGGGCCAGCAGGAAGCTGTTGCGCAGCACGCTCCTGACGGAGAAATCCTTCTGCACCAGCAGCGCCAGGGCATACATCCCCATCAGGGCCACGGCCAGGTAAGCCCAGACCATCAATCCGCTGATCAGGGCCCCTAAAAAAGGCACTCTTCCCAACCAGGCGCCGTAGAAATAGACGTTGATGCTCAGCAACAGGGCGGTCAGGGAGAAACACAGCCATAGGACCAGGGCGCTGCCGAAATGTCTCCGTAGGGCCGGGAAAAAGACCTTCACCGGGGCCGTTCGGTAATCGGCCCAGAGGGCCGCCACCTGCCACAAAGCTGCGGAAACAGGAGACAGCAGGCATTGCAGAAGACCGACCCCGGCCAGCATCAAACCGAACAACCCGTGACCCGTGGCCATCTGACCCCACCCCAGGGCGATCAGCAGGAGGGTCAGGGCCAGCCAGGGCAGGCTGAGCAGGGACCACAGGAGATTGAGCAGAACGCAGCTGCCCAGGTGATCATAGGCGTTCCAGAAGGATTTCCTGGCCATCCGGCCAAGAGTTGTCGGCAGATGGTCGCGTATGATCGCTCTCCCGCGGCGGACGGACACGGTTCTTTTCCGGCCCGTGTATTTGAGACCGGTGTATTTCGGACAAGTACTATAATTAGACCGATTTTTCTTGACACAGTTGCTATTTTTCGCTATGGTAAAAATATTAACTTCCCCTGGTAAATGCAACTTTTTAATTTGGGAAGACGTAAACAAAATGAGTACCACCGGGCAAAAAGACGCTGCTCAAAAAGACGGCCGGCAAAAAAAAGCCGTTCAGGAGCTCATTGAAAAGGCGCTGGCCGGAGATCAGGCCGCCTTCACCAAGTTGCTGAACCGGCACAAACGGCTGGCTTTTCAGCTGGCCGTCGGCATCGTCAAGAATCCCACCGAGGCCGACGATCTGGTGCAGGAGTCGTTCATCAAAGCCTTCGCAGCCCTGGAGCGATACAATCCCCAGTATGCCTTCACCACCTGGCTGTGCAAGATCGTCACCAATCACTGCCTCGATCATCTGCGCCGCAGAAAGATCCAGGCCTGTTCGCTGGATGAGCCGATCAAGGGCCGCAGCGGCACGATCAAGAGGGAAATCCCCGACTGGAGCCGCAATCCGGAGTGGCTGCTGGCGCGCAAGCAGCGCACCCTGTCGATCGATCAGGCCATTGACGGCCTGCCTCCGCGATACCGGCGGGTGATCGTCTTGCGGCACAAGGAAGATCGCTCCTACGAGGACATCGCCGACATCCTGAACATCCCCCTGGGAACGGTCAAGGCCCAGATCTTCCGAGCCCGCGAGCTGCTCAAGAAAAAACTCAAGGGGCTGTAATACCGAAGTGACAGAAAGAAAAGAGGTGTCCGATCATGTCTCAACCGATTATGTCCAAACTGATCATCTCCCCGCGAAGAATGTTTTCTCTCGGCGCGACCGCAGCTTTGCTGCTGATGTTCCTGCCCTCGCTGGTATCTCCGGCCCTGGCCGGACGCCAGGAATATGCCTTCGAGGAGGAGCGGAGCATCACTCTGGAGGCCGGCGCCTCCATCACCGTCCAGAACATCAGCGGCCGTATCGATGTCCGCGGCTGGGGCGGCGATCACGTCCGGGTGACGACGACCAAGCGAGTCAAGGCCGGTTCCCGGGAAGAGGCCCGGGAGTGGGCCGAGAAGATCGAGATCATCATCGAGAAAAATGGTCAGGAACTTTTCGTCGAGGCCAAAAGACCGAGAGACTGGACCGAATCCCTGGAATCTCTCCTGGATGGGATCTTCCAGAAGAAACCTTCCGCCAGCGTCGATTTCGAGATCGACACACCGCGGGATGTGCATGTTGAGATCTCATCCGTCAGCGGAGACATCTCGGCCCGGAATATCATCGGAGAGGTCGATATCGACGTGGTCAGCGGAGACATAGAGATTCACGATACCGGCTCCGATGTGACCATCGATGCGATCAGCGGCGACATGGTCATCAAGGAGGTCGCCGGGAACGTGGACGTGGACGCCGTCAGCGGAGACACACGGCTGCAGAACATCGGCGGCAACGTCCGCATCGACGTGACCAGCGGAGACGTTATCGCCGAAGGCGTTGACGGCAATCTGTATATCGACGGCACCAGCGGCGATGTGTCCGCCACGGACATCTTCGGGGACATCAACATCGACGTCACCAGCGGCGATATCCACGTGGTCCAAAAGGCCGGCGAGCTGCGCATCGACACCAGCAGCGGGGACGTCGCGGTGGAAACGGCCATGATCAAGGCCGGCCGCTATACGGTGGAAACATCCAGCGGCCGGATCACCTTCCGGGTGCCCATCGACGCCTCCAGCACCATAGACATGGAAACCTCCGGGGGAAGGATCACGGCCAAACTGCCCATGACCATCGAGTCCATGTCCCGAACCCATCTGGTCGGCACCCTGGGAGATGGTGAGGGCGAGATCGTTTTGTCCACCTCGGGGGGCGATATCGATCTGCTCCCGTCAGATTAACCTTCGCAGATCAGAGGTGAGATGATTATGAATCACTTTTCACATTCGATCAAAACGGCTGTCTCTCTCAGCGGCCTTCTTGTCATCATCACGCTCACCCTTCTCTTTCATGCGGCCGCCTGCATGGCGGAGGAGCCGGACACGGCGGCCGCCCGGGAAAAGACGGTGCCACCGGTGAAGGTGGATGTAAAGGCTCAAACAGATCTCGCCGAAGCAGATACTGCCGGAAAAGCCTCTCGCGTGCGCCTGAAGATCGAAACCAAAGAAAAGGATCAGGCGACCACCAGGAATATCGTCATCGACGAAGAGGGCATCATCCTCAATGGTAAAAAATACCATTACGAAGATTTAGAGGATTCCATCGTCTCCTCTCTGACCATCGAGGGCGGCAGCATCATCAAATTCGGGGAACCCCTGGTGGTGAAGAAGGACGAGATCGTGGACGGTGATGTGCTCTCCCTGGGCGGCGACGTCACCGTGGCCGGAACCGTCACCGGCGATGTGGCCATCGTCGGAGCCAATCTTCACCTGCTGTCCACCGGCGTGATCAAAGGGGACATGCTGACCTTCGGGGGATCCATTCATCAGGAACCCGGTGGAGAAATTCGCGGACAGCGGGTCGGCATGCTTCCGAAAGACTTTCGCGGCTATGGTCCCTTTCCCATGATCTTCAATCCCCTGGAGGACCTGATCACCTTCGGCATCCCGCTGCTGTTTTTTGTCATCATGTCCTTTCTCTTTCTGGCCCTGGCGGGATTTTTCGCCCCCCGCCATATCGAACGGATCGCAGAAACCATCGAGATCGCTCCGCTGAAATCGATCCTGCTGGGCTTCGCGGCCATAGTTCTGGCCCTGCCGCTGTTCCTGCTGCTGTGCGTGACCATCATCGGAATCCCGGTGGCCCTCATCGCCCAGCCCATCGCCTATTTCGTGGCTGGCATCATGGGTTTTGCCGGGGTCAGCCTCTTCGTGGGAACAAAGCTCCAACACGGTACCAGCCTGAGCTCGAAATCGCCCCTGTCGAGGATCTTCCTGGGCGCCCTGATCATCGAGGCGGCCCTGATCCTGGCGTGGTTCTTCACCCTCGGCGGCAAACCCTTTGCGCCGCTGTTCTGGCTCTTTTATCTGATCGGCTGGATCGTTTACCTGGTGGCCATCATGGCCGGTTTGGGGGCCGTCATCTGGACCCGTTTCGGCATCCGGCCCATTGCCATTGCGGGCGCCGAGACGCCTCCGGTCCCGCCATCGACAGGTACGGATCGATCCGATGATGAATCCGAAGCGCCGGCCCCGATGTGATGCTTTCCGATCAGGCAGGAGACAAGGCCGATCATTCGAAATACGCTTATGTTCGGCGGCGGCTTGAAATAGCTTCAGACCCGGTGCCCCTGCGGCACCGGGTTTTTTTAGGACAGAGGATTTTTTCCGGCAACCTTTCGATGGCCGGTATGCGTCGTATCTTACGGTTTGAGACGAACTGGGGGGCAGGGCTTGAAAAGTGAACCCACGGACCAGGACCTCATTCTCTGCCGGCGATGTCAGCGTGGAGACATCAACGCCCTGGAGGAGTTATACAGACGGCATAAGGACAAAGTCTATGCCCTCGCCCTCCGGTTGACCAACAACGTTCAGGATGCCGAGGATATCGTCCAGGATGTCTTTGTCCAGGTCTATCGAAAAATCGGAGACTTCCGGGAAGAGGCCGCTTTCACCTCCTGGCTGTATCGTGTCGCCACCAACATCGCCCTGAGCGCGCTGCGACGCCGAAAACGCCGCTGGGGAATGGAAACGGGCCAGAACCCGGGTCCCCCGGAGGAAGGCCGCCGGTCGGAAACCGGTAAGATACTCAAGCCCTTTCTGGAAGATGCCATCGCCGCGCTGCCGCCCAGGGCCCGGTTGATCTTCGTGCTTCACGACATTCAAGGGTTTCAGCATAATGAGATTGCCGACATGCTCGACTGTTCCGAGGGAACCTCAAAATCACAACTCCACAAGGCCCGGGCGCAATTACGTAAAAACCTGCGGCCGCGGTTGAACATGATCGCCGACCTGAGCAATGTCATGCTGGAGAAAGCCTAAATGGGCTGCGTGAACATCCAAAAACGGCTCTGGGAATACGCCGGCGGGGAACTACCTCCCGAATGGACCGCCGAGGTGGAGCAACATCTCGACCTCTGCCCGCGATGCCGGGAGGCGCTCGACCAGATCCACCTGCTGTCATCGGCGTCCCGCGATCTGGCCGAGACAACGCTGAAAAAAGACCTCTGGCCCGGGATCCAGGAGCGGGTCCTGGCGCCGGCCGAACCCGTACCGGCGAGGCGCCGCCGTCCGGCGCCGCTGTCGGGATGGCGCTCACGACTGACCTGGGCCATGGGTGCGGTCAGCCTGCTGTTGATCCTGTTCATCGCCGGCCAGCAGCTCCGTTCGCCGGGCCCACAGGCCCCCACCGTTCCGGCGCAGAGCCGGCAGCCGGAGGACGCCCGAAACGACATCGAGCTGGCCCGGCAGCATTACGAGCGGTCCGCTCAAGCTCTGGAGACGATCGTGGCCCACCGCTCCCAGGATATCGATCTCGACCAGGTCCTTTTGTACCGGGATAAGCTGGATCAGCTGGAAACGGTGATCGCCGAATGTTCCCAGGCGCTGCAGAATAATCGCTATGATGTCCGAGCGCAACAAACCCTATTTAACGCCTATGACCAGAAGATATCGACACTTCGGGAGTTGGCCGTGGTCAGCTCCACTTCATCTCCCTGACCAGCGACTGCTGCCCGTCGCCCTGATGGGTCTGCTGATCCTCATGGGTGCCGTAGTATCGACCGCCCAGCAGGCCTTTCCGCCCTCTTCGGAGGAATGGTCCGGACCGGACCAGGCTGGGTCTTTCACCCTGTCCATCGCCGAGAACCTGATGGACTCTCTGCTGAAGGTTCAGGAGATGCAGCCGGAATTTCCCTTCGCCGGACTCCGGCAAAGCGCCCGGCAGACCCTGCAGCTGTATCAGATGGCGCTGGACCAGTATCTTCGCGAGCTGCCCGAGGTTCAAGTTACCCGGCAGGTACGCCACAACTGGTGGGAGGCGTTCGAACGCCAGCAGGATCAATTCTGGAAACGCTGGCAAGCCCGTGTCGATCCTCTCATCCGGGAGGATCTGGAGGTTCTCTGGGAAGATCCGCACATCCGCACGATCGACCGGACCATCCCGCTGAGCGGCCTGCGGCACGTCGCCGTGGTCCATGAGTTCGGAGATCTTGACCTTCTCGGGACCGCCGGGCAGGATGCCCGGGTTCATGCCGATATCAGGGTCATCTCGACCGATCCGCAGGCAGCCCGCCGGTATGCCGAGGCCGTCGATATCCGGACGACCCGGACCGATGACACCCTGCGAATGATCACCGCCTATCCCGCAGATCCTCCCGCTGCCATCGACGGGGTCTCGGTGGCCGTCCGCCTGGAACTTCCCGGAGATTGTCACCTGGAGATCGAAAACTCCTTCGGAGATCTCCGTATGGAGAATTTCACGAGCGGCCTGAAGGCACGGAACCGATATGGTGATATCGTCTTGCAGGACTGCACCGGCGATCTGGAGATGTCCAACCGTCACGGCATCATCTCCGTCAGCGGCGGCCGGGGCCGGCTGTGGACGGAGAACAGCTTTCAACCCATCACGGTCTCGCACTTCGCCGGAGATATTCTGGCGGTCAATCAATTCGCCGACATCTCCGTGAGCCGGTCCGCCGGTCCGGTGCGGGCGGAGACGAGCATCGGCAACATTCAGGCAGTGGACATCGACGGCTCGGTGACGGTCTCCAATCGTCTCGGGGATGTCATGGTCCAGAGGGTCATGGGAGATCTGATGCTGACCGACACCGACTCGCAGGTCCTCATCGCCGATATTCTGGGAGAGACCCGCATCGACAACCGCCGGGGAGAGATACGCGCCGGGCAGCTGGGCGGGGATGTGGTCATCACCAACGAACGGGGTGATGTGGATCTGGCGCTGGACCAGGTCCGGGAACGGCTGTATCGGTTGAACAGCACCTTCGGAGTGGTCCGATTGAACCTGCCGCCCAACCCCTCGGCCCTCATCTCCGCAGAGACCTTGTACGGCACGATCGATTCCGACTTTCCCCTGGAGATCACCCGGGACGGATCGGTCCAATTCGCCAGGGGTAAATTCGGCCAGGGAATGGCCACCATTCAGCTGGATGCCGAACATTCCACGATCTATCTCATTTCCACCGGGAGGTACGGAAAGGAGGTTCGTCCATGAGATCTCGATCATGGATCGTTCGTTCATGGATCGCTTGCCGATGGGCCGTGTTGCCCGTCATGACCGCACTGCTGCTCATGCTTTCCTGGCCCAGCGGGGGCGAAGCCGAAGAGGGCGACCGGGGCTGGCTGGGCGTCTCTCTGCAGCAGCTGACTCCTTCCCTGAGAGAGGCTATGGATATTTCCTCCGATGCCGGCGTCCTGATCACCGAGGTGCTCGAGGACAGCCCGGCGGGAGAGGCCGGACTGAAGATGGGCGATGTCATTGTCACCTACGATGGCCAAACCGTCAGCTCACCACACCGCCTGAGCAACCTGGTCCGGGGCACCGAACCGGAAACGGAGATCGCCATTGCGGTCCTGCGAAAGGGCCAGGAGAAAACCTTCCGGGTGAAGATCGGAGAGCTGGAGGGTGAGCAGGAGTGCATGATCAAGATCTTCAAGGACGGTGAGAAGAAGGACATCTTCCTGGACAAGGACGGGTGCATGGACATCGATGAGGACGCCCTGCTCCTCGGCCTGCCGCCCCTTCCGGAACTCTGGTCGACGCACGGTCTCTGGCTGGGCGTCAAGCCCGTCGGGCTGACCGAGCAGCTGGCCGAGTACTTCCGTGTGAAGGACGGCCGCGGCGTGCTGATCGGCGAGGTGATGCCGGACAGCCCGGCCGAAAAAGCGGGGCTGCAGGCCGGAGACATCATCGTCCGGCTGGAT
>CAZOYL010000016.1:0-31445 GCA_964584035.1 uncultured Gemmatimonadota bacterium
TCGCTCGGTCAGTAAAGAGGTTTTCCCGCTGGCCAGATCTCAAGGTCGAAGAAATCTTCTCGGAGCTTTTTTAAGATGGCGAAAGGGCAAATGATCGCCCCCGATCGACCATGAGAGCGGCCATCAGCCTGTGCCGGCACCAAAAGGCCGGCCGAATCGTGGCCGCCTCACCGGTCAGCGGCATTTCGACAGCTCGGGAGTTCGAGAACCTGGCCGATGAGGTGGTTATCCTGACCACACCGGACCTGTTCCGCGCCGTCGCTGAAGTCTATGATCATTGGTACGACGTATCGGACGAGGAGGTCATCGGCATCCTGAAGAAATGGCAGCGGGAACGATGACGGCAGAGGAGGGTGCATGAGGAAAGAACCGGGCACGCATCATCAGATGGACATTCCCAGCAAGCAGGACCAACTCAAAAAGGTAATCGACTTCGTGGAAGGTCTGGCCCAGCAGGTCGGGTTCAGCGAAGATGCCATCGTGGATATCGCCATATCCATCTCGGAGGCGGTCAACAACGCCATCCTCCACGGCAACCGAAAAAATCCCCGCAAGAAGGTTCGCGTCCTGGTCGACACGATAGAGAACGGCATCGTTCTGAAGATCAGGGACGAGGGCCGCGGCTTTACTCCCGTCGATCTCTGCGACCCCCGTGATCCTGACAACCTGATGAAGTGCAGCGGCCGGGGCATCCTGATTCAAAAATCTCTCATGGACGAGGTCAATTTCCGTGCCGCCCCCGGCGGCGGCACCGAGGTGGAGTTGGTGAAAAAACTGCCCCCTCCCGCAGCGGGAAGAAGGGATAAGCGATCGGCCTGACGAAAATCCCTGCATCCTGCTCTTTGCCGGCCCCCAATTTCTGACACTTCCTTACAACGGCTCGGTGCGTCAAGTGACAGCAAATTTATTCATAGCCGGTGTCTATCTGGCGGGTGGACTGATCCTGTTCCTGCTGGGCACCGTCATCCTGCGGGAAAACCCGCAGGAGCGCGTCAACCGGGTGACCGGCACTATGATGTTCTTCGGGGGCCTGGGTCCCATCCTGGCCGCCTTCGGCAACGTGCTGGTCTCTCTGCGGCCGGACGCTCATATCCTGCAGTCCGGTTTTTACTATAATTTTTTCTACCTGTGGGAATTCTTCTTTCCCCAGCTGGTCTTTTTCTCTCTTATCTACCCGGCGGAGCACCGCATCATCCGGCGTCATCCGCGGATATGGATCTGGATCTTCCTGCCGCACCTGTTTCACCTTCTGGTGATCCTGATCTTCTCCGGCCCCGACCAGATCCTGTCTCTTCTCAATCCCGGACATGTGGGCAACCGTCTGGGCCCCCTGGCGGAAGTGTTCCAGGTTTTCCTGAAAACGCTTTCCCTGCTGCTGGCCGGTCTCTATCAGGTTCATATCAAGTTCTTTTCTTCCATCAACCTGCTCTATGTGATCGTCGCCATCGTCTTTCTCAGCCGGGGCTACCGCACCCTGAAGGACCCGATACAGAAAAGGCAGGCCCGAACCGTTCTCTGGGGCGTTCGGGGAAGCGTCGGCCTCTACGCCCTGGCGATCCTGGTTCCCGTCATCGCGCCCGTCCATCTTCCGCCCTTCGTCCGATCCTCCTTTGTCATGGTGGCCCTGTTGTTCGGGGCCGGAGCTATCGCCTGGGGCATCGTCCGCCATCAGTTCCTGGGGCTGCGCAATATCGTCCGCCAGGGCATCGTCTACTCGGCCACCACCGGTGTCCTGCTGACGGCCTATCTGATCGTCATCCGCCAGCTGAACCATCTGGTGACCAACACCCTTGGGGTTCAGATCCCCTATCTGGACATCGCCTTCGTCATCATCGCCGTGATCTTTTTCCAACCGCTGCTGGGCCGGATGGAGGAGTTCTCGGAGCGATTCTTTCGAAGAGAGCGCTCCGATTACCGAAACATCCTGCGGCGCCTGACCCGGGACATCATCTCTATTTTCGAGATCGAGCGACTTCAGGAGCGCATCACGACCACCTTCCGGGCGGCCTCCCTGACCGACCGAACAGCCCTCATCCTGCGCGACGAACCGAACGGCCGGTTCTCGGTCCTGGCCCCGGAAACGAATCCCTCCGGCGATATCAGCTTCCAGGAGGAGGACCGGACCATCAAGCTGATGGCCAGCGTCCGGGGACCGACCACCCGCCGGGAGATCGAGACCTTTCTCGAGGAGAAGGATAAGGACAAACTGGACCGGCTGGGAGCCTATCTGCTGATCCCCATCTCTCATGGGGAGCGATTGCTGGGCGTCCTCTGCCTGGGCCGAAAGATGGGCGCCCGGCGGTATAATCTGGAAGACGTGACCATGCTCTCCGTGCTCAGCGGGCAGATGGCCATCGCCCTGGTGAACGCCCGGCTCTACCAGGAAACTCTGGAAAAGAGGCGTTTCGAGGAAGATCTCTCCCGGGCCCGCCAGATCCAGGAAACCCTGCTGCCCAAGAGCAGCCCCTCGGGGGAGCACTTCATGGTCTCGGCTCTGAATCGTCCCAGCCGTCTGATCGGCGGCGACTATCACGACTTCGTGACCACCCGGGAAGACCTTCTGGGCATTGCCATCGGGGATGTCTCCGGCAAGAGCCTGCCGGCTGCCCTGCTGATGGCCGTGCTGCAGGCCAGTTTCCAGGCTCAGGTGCTCAATGTCCTTCCGGTTCGGGAAACGGTCGCCAGGGTCAACAATCACATGGCTCGTTTCACCGCCCCGGATCAGTTCGCCACGTTCTTTTACGGCGAGCTAAATCTGAGAAACGGTGCGTTCACCTACTGCAACGCCGGGCATAATCCGCCCCTGCTGCTCCACGCCGGCGGCTGTATAGAGGAACTGACGACGGGCGGGCTGGTCCTGGGAGTGATGGGCGATATCGTCTATGATGAAGGGACCATCTCGCTGGTTCCGGGCGACACCCTTTTTCTGTATACCGACGGCGTCACCGAGGCGAAGAATTCCCTGGACGAGGAGTTCGGGGTGGAGCGACTCACCCGCCTGCTTCGCGACATGCACCGGCTGCCGCCGGACGATCTCCTGAATATCATCTTCGAGGAGGCCAACAGGTTTTCAGCCGGCGACCTGTTGCAGCAGGATGACACCACCATGCTGGTGCTCAAACTGGACGATGGCTTTCACCCTGAAGACGGGACCTGATGAAAAAGAAAAATGACGACATCGGCCGCCCGCCAAAGGTGCGTCGCAGCTGGAAGATCAAGCCCTATACCCGCGTTCATTCCAGCGGGAAAAACTATGATCGCCAAAAACAGCGGGATGATGATGAGCGGGACATCGCCGAGACCCTCCGGAGATCGAGCTCCGGCCGGAAAGCCCCCGATCCCGGATTCCGCTTTTGTCCCCGCTGCGGCGGCCCCCTGCGATCCAGACAGGTGGCCGGCCGGCGGCGGCAGACCTGCACCCGGTGTGATTTCATCCATTACGACAACCCGGTGCCGGCGGTGGCGGCCATCGTTCCCCGCGGAGACCGCATCGTCCTGGTGCGCCGGGCGGAAGAGCCCCGCCGGGGAGACTGGTGCCTGCCGGCCGGATTCCTGGAGCAGGATGAAACGCCGGAGGAATGCGCCGTGCGGGAGACCCGCGAGGAAACGGGCCTGGATATCCGTGTGACGGAGCTGTTCGGCGTCGACATCGGCCGCGACGACCCCCGCACCAGGGTGGTGCTGATCATCTACCTGGCCGAGCTGTTGGGCGGGGAGATGCGGGCCGGCGATGATGCTTCAGAGGCGGGCTGGTTCGGTCCCGGGGAACTGCCCGAGCGGATCGCCTTCGCCACGCACCGGCGCGCCATCGCCGGATATTTCGGAGACCCCCATGAGCAGGATCTTAGCCCTTGATCCCGGCTCGCGCCGGATCGGTCTGGCCGTCAGCGATCCCACCGGCACGCTGGCTCAGCCGCTCCCGCCGGTCGATCGGGCCGGAGGCCGGAGCTGGGCCGATGCTGTGGCGGAGCTGTCCGGTCAGCTGGAGGTGGTCGAGATCGTCGTCGGGCTGCCCCGCAACATGGACGGCAGCGAAGGACAGGCGGCGGCCGATGCCCGGCAGATGTCCGAGACACTCCGGTCCCGGGTCGACGTCCCGGTCAGCCTGTGGGACGAGCGGCTGACCACGGTGGCGGCGGAAAGAATGTTCCGCGAATCCGGAGTGAACACCCGCCGGGCGCGAAAGCACGTGGACAGCGTGGCAGCCGTTCTTATCCTGCAGGGATATTTAGATCATCGGAAGAAGACTATTGAAGATTGAATAGAGAGACCACTCCGGGATTGTATTCGTCGCTCATGTTCTTCACAAGGCTTACCATCTTGGACCTCACTCTGAGACATCGTTTCATCTCCGGCATCCCGGCCCTGGAGCTGTCTGCGCCGCCGTCCGTTGGAAAACAACCCCTGGTCATCATGATACACGGGCTGGAGGCCGCCAAGGAAACTGTTTTGCCATACGCCTACCGCCTGGCTCAGGCCGGCCTGTACACGGTCTGCTTCGACACCCGTGAGCACGGCGAGAGAACCAGCCCGGCTTTCCAGGCGGCCTCTCGCCCGGAGAAGATGAGCCGGCTCTATGACATCATCTTCGCCACCGCTGCGGACATCGACACCGTCATCGGTGACTTCGCCGATCGTTCCCGGATCGATATCGGCCGGATCGGGCTGGTGGGCTTCTCCATGGGCGGGATGATCATCTACCGCTATCTGACCCGCGGAAGACACCCCGGCGTCAGGGCGGCCGCGGCCATCATCGCCACGCCCGCATTCGTCCGGAAGATCGAAAGCGATATGGCCCGTGATCCGGTTCTGGCCGGGTTGGTCGATGAAAAAGTCCTTTCGGAGATCGCCGCCCGCGACCCGTCCAGCCGCTTTTCGGCGCTGCGGGACCTGCCGCTGCTGATCCTCAACGGCACGGCCGACGGACACATGCCCATCGATGACATCAGGGATTTCTATCGTCAGGCCAAGGATCTTTACGACCACAAGGACCGTATCCGGATGGTGGAATATGAAGGCGCCGAGCACGTCATCAGGCCGGAGATGATGGCGGAAACGGCCGGCTGGATGCAGCGTCATCTGTAAATTATCCCCTCAGCGCGAGAATCACATTATACAGCCATAAGGAGGTGGCCGTGAATACGGAGAACGTGAATGCCCCCGGCACGAATGCCCCCGACGCGAACCAGTCGAATATAGGCACCGGAAGGTGCGTCGCCCCCTTCCCGCCGGGGGTGATGTCCAGCTACCGGAACGGCTGGCACCAGCTATGGAGCAACATCCTGGAGCTGTTCATCATCGGATTGATCTACTTCATCATCGCCCTGCCCAGCTGGGCCATGTCCAGCACCGCGGAGAAGATGGAGTGCGCCGGCACCATGCTGGGTTTCATGGCGTTGTTCTACGGACTGCTGCTGCTCAACCCCCTGGAATACGGGGTCGACTTCGCCTATCTGAAGGCCGCCCGCGGTGACCGGCTGGAGATCAAGGACATGTTCGCCGTGTTCCAGAACTACTGGGCCGCCGTGCTGGCCAATCTGCTGGTCGGGGTCATCATCGTCATCGGCATCTTTCTGTTGATCGTCCCCGGCATCATCTTCGCCTGCCGGCTGGCTTTCGTTCCCTATCTGGTGGTGGATCGCAAGATGGAGACCATAGAGGCCGTCAAGAAAAGCTGGCACATGACCCGGGGCCATGCCGGCAAGATCTTTCTTATGGGACTTCTGGCCATCCCTATCGTGCTTTTGGGGCTGATCTGTCTGGGAGTCGGCGCCATCCCGGCGATCATGTGGATCCAGGCGGCCTTCGCCTCCCTGTACCACGCCGTATCGGTCGAGGAGCAAAGCAAACAGCCGGCCGCGCCGGCAGCTGCAGCGTAAAGGGGACGGCAGCTCCCAGTCCCTTCCAACGAGGAAAATCCATGTCCGACATCGCTCCCGGATCGGCGGCCCAAGGGCGCAACAAGGTCTGGATCCGGGGCGGAGTGGTCCGCCACTTCGCCCGCCTGCTTGGATACCTGCTGTTGATCCCGGTTCAACTGGTCATCCTGCTGCTTTCCGCCGTGATCTATGCCGCGGCCTGGACGGTCCACCACATCGGCTTCCGGGGCCGGCTCCGAAAGCTCTCCTGGGAACCGGTCATCGTGGTGCTGCTGTCGCTGATCGTGTTCCTGTTCATGACCCTCTATGGTCCCTTTCCGCCCGGCGGAACGGCCGGCGGCGAGAAAATGGTGGTGGTCAGGCGGGGCATGGGCGTCCGGGAGATCGCCGACCTGCTGGCCTCCGAGGAGATCATCCCCAGCGCCAATCAGTTCCTGCTGCTGTCCCGGCTTCTGGGTTTGGAAGGCCGCCTCCAGGCCGGAAAATACGCCCTGGAGACCGGATCGCGGCCGCTGGAGGTGGCCCGCCGCCTGTCCCGCGGAGGGGTCGTCTCTCAGATGGTCACCATTCCCGAGGGTCTGTCCATCCGGCAGACGGCCGCCCTGTTGACAGAGGAATCCGGAGTCGACGCCGAGCGCTTCCTGGCCCTGGCCAACGATGCCGAGACCGCCCGGCAATACGGCATCACCGGAGAGAGCCTGGAGGGCTACCTGTTTCCCGACACCTACGGCCTGTACTGGAGCATGCCGGCCCGGGAGGTGATCGAGGTCATGGTCGGCAGGTTCCTGCAGGTCTACGATGCGGATATGGCCCGGCGGGCCCGGCAGCTGGGCTTGAGCCGCCACGAGGTGATCACCCTGGCCTCCCTGATCGAGGAGGAGGCCCGGATGGATGAAGAACGGCCGCTCATCTCGGCCGTCTATCACAACCGCCTGAAAGCGCGCATGCTGTTGCAGTGCGATCCCACCGTGATCTACGCTCTGGGCGGGAAAACCACGCCCCTGACCCGGGATGATCTGCTGGTCGACTCTCCCTATAACACCTACCGTCATCCCGGCCTGCCGCCGGGCCCGATCAGCAGTCCGGGCCGCGCCTCTATCCTGGCGGCGCTGTCTCCGGCCGGGGTGGACTATCTCTATTTCGTGGCCAACGGCGACGGCAGCCATCATTTTTCCCATACCAGCCGGGAACACATCAACGCCGTCCGCCGCATCCGCAAGAACGTGGGCGGCTGACCCGGCCCTCACCAGACCGTCGAGGAATCATGCCCGAGCTCGTCGAGGAAGAAATCCTCAGGGATCTGAATCCCCAGCAAAAACGAGCCGTCCGGCACGACCGGGGACCATTGCTGGTCGTGGCCGGAGCCGGCACGGGCAAGACCCGCGTCATCGTCCATCGCATCGCCCATCTGATCGTCACCAAGCGGGCCCGTCCGGAGCAAATCGCGGCCCTGACCTTTACCGATAAGGCCGCCGCCGAGATGGAAGAGCGGGTCGACCTGCTGGTGCCCTATGGTTTCGCCAACGTCCAGATCAGCACCTTTCATGCCTTCGGCGACCGCATCATCCGCGATCACGCCCTGGAGCTGGGTCTCAGTCCCGATTTTCAGGTCATGTCGGGGCCGGAGCAGGCCGTCTTCCTGCGGGAACATCTCTTCGAGCTGCCCCTGGACTACTATCGCCCGCTGGGCAATCCCACCCGATACATCCAGGCCATGATCGGCCTGATCAGCCGGGCCAAGGACGAGGACGTCGGCCCGGAGGAATATCTGCGGTATGCCCGGGAGCTCTCGGAGCGGTCTGCGAAGTCCCCGGATGACGAGATCTTATCAGAGCTGGCCCGGCAGCAGGATGAGATCGCCCGGACCTATGAGGCCTACCAGAACCTGCTGGCCCGGGAGGGCAAGGCCGACTTCGGGGACCAGGTCAATCTGACCCTGAAGCTGTTCCGGGAACACCCCCTGATCCTGCAGCGCTGCCGGGAGAAATACCGCTACCTCCTGGTGGACGAATTCCAGGACACCAACTACGCCCAGTTCCAGCTGCTCCAACTGCTGGCCGCCGGCCATGAAAACATCACCGTGGTCGGGGACGACGACCAATCAATCTATAAGTTCCGCGGGGCGGCCATCAGCAACATCCTCGGCTTCAAGAAGGTCTACCCGAAAGCGAAACAGGTCGTACTGGTCCGGAACTACCGCTCCCACCAGGCTATCCTGGACACCGCCCGGCGGCTGATCCTGCATAACAATCCCGAGCGGCTGGAGGTCAAGAACGACATCGACAAGCACCTGGTGGCCCGGATGAAGAAAGGCCCGGCGCCCCAGCACAGGCACTTCGACAGCCTCACCAGCCAGGCCGACTGGGTGGCCCGGACCATCGCCGGGAAGCGGGCCGGCGGCGAGCTCAACTACGGCGACTTCGCCATCCTGGTGCGGGCCAACGCCGACGCCGATCCCTTCCTGCGCAGCCTGAACATGCTGTCCATTCCGCACCGCTTTTCCGGCAGCCGGGGACTCTACAGCCGCGAGGAGATCCGTTTCCTGATCGCCTTCCTGCGCAGCCTGGCCAATTTCGACGACTCCGTCAGCCTGTTCCATCTGGCCTCCTCTCCGGAGATCTACGGGGTCAGCATGGAGGACCTGACCCGCGCGATGAACCTGGCCCGGCGCCGTCATCTGACCCTGCGCGATCTGTTCCTCCATCCGGACCGGCATCCCGAGCTGAAAGAGATTTCCGACGAGGGGCGGGCCACCATCGACGTGATGATGACCGATCTCGGTCGTTACCTGAAGATGTCCCGTGATCATCCATCGGGCACGGTTCTGTATCAGTTCATGAAGGACAAGGGATATCTCTACCGCCTGACCCATGAAGAGAGTCCCGCTGCCGAGCAGAAGCTGAAGAACATCGCCCGCTTTTTCGAGATGGTCCGCGGCTTCTCCCGCCTCGGCCGCGAGGACCGCGTGCCCCGCTTCGTGGAGCAGCTGGACCTGCTGCTGGAGGCCGGCGACGACCCGGCCACGGCCGAGGCCGATGCGGATGCCCAGGCCGTCAACGTTCTCACCGTTCACCAGGCCAAAGGACTGGAGTTCCCGGTGGTCTTCATGGTCAACCTGGTCAAGGACCGCTTTCCGCCCCGCCACCGCTCGGAGCCGATCGAGCTGCCCGATGCGCTCGTCAAGGAGCACATCCCGCCGGGCGAGGTGCACCTGCAGGAGGAGCGGCGACTGTTCTACGTGGCCATGACCCGGGCCCGGCAGGAGCTGTATCTGACCAGCGCCCGGGACCTGGGGGGCGCCCGCCCCCGCAAGGTCAGCCAGTTCGTTCTGGAGGCCATGGACCAGCCCCGGGCCGATGAGGACTATCTGAAGACCTCCCCCCTGGAATCGATCGACCAGAGCGCCCCATCTTCCCCGCGGGCTCCGGAGGCGCCCGGGGCCATTCCCGACGACGAGACCATCAACCTGTCCCACTATCAGATCGATGACTACCTGACCTGTCCGCTGCGTTACAAATACGTTCACATCCTTCGCGTGCCCCTGCTGCCGCATCATTCCATCGTCTACGGCCGGGCCCTGCACAGCGCCGTGCAGGTCTATTTCCAGCGCAAGATCCAGGGCCGAACTCTGTCGCTGAACGAGCTGCTGGAGATCTTCGATCGCTCCTGGGTCAGCGAGGGGTTTCTCTCCCGTGAGCATGAAGACCAGCGGCTGGAGGCCGGCCGGCAGGCCCTGAGGAGGTTTTATCAGGGCCAGGAGCGGTCCGGCATCGTGCCCGCCGCGGTGGAGGAGGAGTTCAGCTTCATGCTGGACCGCAACCGGATCGCCGGCCGTTTCGACCGCATCGACCAGCGCGACGGCGGAGTGACCATCGTGGACTTCAAGTCTTCCCAGATCAAGGATCAGAAGGCGGCCGACAAACGGGTCCGGGAGAGCCTTCAGCTGAGCCTCTATGCGCTGGCCTATCAGCAGACCAAGGGCGTCACCCCGGCCACGGTGGAGCTGCACTTCCTGGAGTCGAATCTGGTGGGCTCGGCCCCGGTGACCGAAAAGATGCTCCAGGGGACGGTAGAGAAGATCGATCGGGCCGCAGCCGGCATCCGGGCCCGGGACTACACCCCAAAACCGGGCTGGATGGCCTGCAAGTACTGCGCTTACGCGGAGATCTGTCCCAGCACGGCGAGTTCATGAAACAGTGATCGTGCAGCGCTCATCGGACATCGTGCATCGGGTTGCCACTTTCTAATTTTCAATACCTTTTGAAACAGGAGACACTGACTATGTCAACCGCCGGCAACACCGTGTACTCGACGAGCCCTTCGGGAGAGAACTTTGCCATCCCCCCAAAAGAGGATTATGACGGGGAATTCCAGCGTGTCGAGAAGCTGGTCGATCAGGCGAGAGAAGAAAACAAAGAGATCGTCGTCGTTATGGGGGTGGGCTTTGTCGGCGCGGTGATGGCGGCCATCATCGCCGACGCCAGGGACAAAACGGGGAATCACAGCAAATTCGTCATCGGCTGCCAGAGACCCAGTGTGCGCAGTTACTGGAAAATACCTATGCTGAACCGCGGCCAATCACCGGTGAAGGCCGAGGACCCAGAAGTGGATGAACTGATCTCGCGGTGCGTGCTCACAAACAAGACGCTCATCGCCACCTATAACAGCGACTGCCTGAAACTGGCCGATTGCGTCGTGGTGGACGTACAATGCGACTTTTCGAAAAACGACCTGGGCTGCATGACGACCGGCCAGGCCGATATGGCCGCTCTGGAAGCGACCATGCGAACCATCGGCCAAAACATCGGTCCGGATTGTCTGGTGCTCATTGAAACGACGGTCGCTCCCGGCACGACCGAATTCGTGGCCTGGCCTATTTTGAAGAAGGCCTTCGCCCGACGGGAAATCCAATCGGTGCCTCTGCTGGCCCACAGTTTCGAACGGGTCATGCCGGGAAAGGACTATGTGGCCAGCATCCGAGACTTCTGGCGGGTCTGCTCGGGATGTAATCCGGCGGCCAAAAAACGGGTTGAAAAATTCCTTCGCCAGGTGCTGAACACCACAGATTTTCCCCTGACGGTCATGGACCGCCCGATCGAATCGGAGACGACGAAAATCGTGGAGAATTCCTACCGGGCCACGATCCTGGCCTTTCTGAATGAATGGAGCCTGTTCGCGGAGCGAAACGGCGTCGATCTGATCAAGGTCATCAAGGCTATCAAAGCACGTCCCACGCACAGCAACATCATTTTCCCCGGCCCCGGCATCGGCGGGTACTGCCTGCCCAAGGATGGGGGCCTGGGATACTGGGCCTACCGGCACATTCTTGGATTCGAAGATGGCGACAGTTTCTTCAAGATCACGCCGACGGCCATCGACATCAACGACACACGCGCCCTGCACGTCGCCGAGCTGGTCCGGGATGCGCTGCGCAATATGGGCAGATATATCGCCGCCGCCGAGGTTCTGTTGTGCGGCGCCAGCTACCGCCAGGATGTCGGCGACACCCGATACAGCGGCAGCGAGCTGGTGGTCCGAAAGCTGACCGAGATGGGCGCGGAAATCCGCGTTCATGATCCCTATGTGGAACACTGGTATGAATTTGAAAAACAGGATGTCTATCCGGCCCCGGGACATTCCTGGTCGCGATTCTTCCGCAATCAGGATGAGCTCACTAATCTTCGCATCAGCAAGGATCTCTCCGCTGCACTGAAGGGCGCCGAAGCCATGATCTTAGCCGTGCCGCACAGTCCCTATCTCGACCTCGACCCGGAGAAGGTTGTCAAGTGGGCCGGAAACCCCCTGGCCGTCATCGATTGTTTCGGCATTCTGACCGACGATCAGATCGGACACTATTTTCGGCTCGGCTGTGAGGTCAAGGCCCTCGGGCGGGGGCATATCCAGCGGATCAAGGAGGAGGTCAGGAAGGGGCGGCAAGGTGAACTGTAAGACAAAGTGGTCACAAATTGTGACCACCTGGCTGGTGATTTTTTGACTTGATTGTATACTCCTGAGTAATATACTCTAAAGTATACTAATTTCGCAGCTGGCGAAACTCTTTGTCAACAAACACACTCAACGGATAACCTTAATGCCCACCCCAAAAAAACTCCTCCAGCTCTGCCAGCGTTTCGAGCGCAACCTGGACGCCTACAAGCAGGGCCGCTACAAGGAGGCCCAGCTGCGCAAGGAGTTCATCGATCCCCTGTTCGGGCTGATGGGCTGGGACATGGATAACACACAGGGCTATGCCGAGGCTTATAAGGAGGTCATCCACGAGGACGCCATCAGGGTCGGGCCGGGCACCGAGGCGCCCGATTACTGCTTCCGCATCGGCGGCGTCCGCAAATTCTTCCTGGAGGCCAAAAAGCCCTCCATCGATATCAGGGGCGACGTTCACCCCGCCTATCAGCTGCGCCGCTACGCCTGGAGCGCCAAGCTGCCGTTGAGCATCCTGACCGACTTCGAGGAGCTGGCCGTCTACGATTGCCGGGTCAAGCCCTCCAGGACCGACCAGCCCGCCGTGGCCCGGATCCTCTATCTGACCTACAAGGATTATCCCAAACAGTGGGAACAGCTGGCCGGCATCTTTTCTCCCGAGGCCATCCGCAAGGGCTCCTTCGATACATACGTTGAGGAGAAGAAGAAAAAACGGGGCACCGCCGAGGTGGACGACGCTTTTCTGGGGGAGATCGAGCGCTGGCGCGACCTGCTGGCCCGCAATATCGCCCTGCGTAATCCCAGGCTCGGCCAGCGGGAGCTCAACTTCGCCACCCAGAAAAGCGTTTAAAGCATATCATTGGGGTGATTATGAGCTTGCTATTCCTGTTTTTTTAGCTCAAGCGGATGGGATATACCAAGAACAAACAGGTATTCAATTGTGCTCCAGGGAGCCCGGGAATGGAACACCCAAAATTGCAGCTCGTGTTGATGGCTTAGATATAATTCAGATCTCTTACATGGAGCCACTGAAGACACCTATGCCAATCAATTTTAATAAGCGAGAACGTAAGGGAAGGACTGGCCTATTCAACCGACATACGGTTTTGCATGGAGAATCAGTAGACTATGGGACTGAGATCAATAGTTTGAAATCAATCTCCTTATTGTCATTGGTTAGTTGGATATTTGGTGATTCATAAAACCGTGGGTCGATATTTTTAAGTGGCGCCGGGTCACCGTACACAACATCCTGTAAAAACATAAAGACACCGCCGGGTAAGATCACCCGACGGCACGAGGAAATATTTCCGTCTCTGCAGAGGTTCGCGCCTCTACAGAAAAAACTACCGGGACAAAAGAACCGTACCATGCGTGAGACAATCAAACGCGAGTTTCGAGTCATATTCTCTGGAAAAGCCCAAGCCGTCCGGTTTCGGATCACGAAATGGGTCGTATTCATCGGAATCGGCTTTCTCTGTTACGGGACACGGTTCTTCTGGTAGTGGATCGTATTGGTGCCATCGGCCGGCATCGTTGCCCATTTCATCTTTCGCTGGAAGACTCACGGATGGACGCGACCCTGGCGTGAATGGGATGATCTGGAAGCGGGTTGGAAACCATAGAACCCGTAGTGACAACCACCCGCTCCTTATGGATGTTCTCGGCTGCAAGGAAGTTCGCGTACGGCGCTGGGGATGATAACATCCCCAGCGAGAAAACGAAAAAGCATTGACCACTTTCCCACCCTGACCACCCGGTAGGATTAGAATGGGGAGTAAATATGCGGGTATCGGAAAACATCATCAGAAAACTGGTCCGGCTGGCTCAGGATAATCGCATGATCCTGTCCGCCTACCTGGATCTCACCGGCGGACGGGAGGCTGCCGTGCGATTCGTGGACAGGGAATCAGCCCGGATCCTGCCGCTTCTACACGATAAGGCGCCAGACCATTTTAAAAGATCCCTCTCCTTTTTAACCGACCTGCTGAAGAAAAAGAAATCTGCGCATTTCGACGAGCCTGGTCTGGCTTTTTTTGCCGTCCTGGGGACCGATTTCAGCATGGACATCGATCTGGTCGCCCCTCCGGAATCTCTGTTGGCTCTCGACCACGAGGCTGCCATCCTTCCGCTGGCCCTGCAGCTTGACGAATATGAGCCGGTCGGTGTGATCATGATTGATGCGCACTGTATCAGAGTTTTGATCGCCGCCGGGCAGACAATAGAGAGCATCGATTCCCTGTGCAAGAGGATCCATCATCTGTCCAAAGTGGGCGGCTGGTCGCAGATGCGCTATCAGCGCCGGAGAGAGAAAGAGGTCCACCATTTCACCGGGGAGGCCCTGGAAAAGGCAGCCGAGATCTTTCAAGAGGCCGGCGTCCAACGCATCGTCATCGGTGGGCGGGACAGAATGATCAACGCTCTGGAGCACGAATTCCCCAAGGAATGGCTCGACAAGGTGATCGGAACGGTGCGCTGGGACCTGGATGCTCCCGATGACGAGTTTTTGCTGAAAATCAGGCCCCTGCTTGAGGAGGCGGAAAGAGCCCAGGAACAACAACGGCTGGAGAAACTCCTGGCCGAGATTCGTCGCCATGGTCTGGCCATGGCCGGGGTCGAACGGACCCTCAAGGCCTTGCAGCTCGGGCAGGTGGATACGTTACTGATCAGCGAGGCATTGGACCCTCAAAAAGCCGAACGGTTCGTGGAGCTGGCCGAGTCCAGCGGCGCCCATGTCGAGTTTATTCCCGAAGAAAACGAAGCTCTTGCCCGGCTGGGGAACGTGGGCGCCCTGCTGAGATATAAAATCTCCTGATTCACAATCCGGACAGCAGAGTGCGCAGGAGGCTGTGGGGGCAGGAGCCCCTGCCGGAAGACAAACATGAAAGTTGAGATTGCCACGTCGGCGTTCGTCTGACGAACGCCTCCTCGTAAGGGCGGCATTTATTTAAGTGGCTCCGGATCACCGTACCTGACGCCTTGAGAGGACCTTGCCAATACTTCATCGAGTGAGGTCACCCGACGGCACGGATAACAATAACCACCCCGTTCAGGGAGGTGCTCAATGGCTAAAAAAACCACCGAAGACGGACAGACCCCTGCAGAGCTGCTCGACCTGCTCAACCAGGCCCTCCGGCTGGAGTACACGCTTATCATCCACTACCCCCGTCTGGCTGCCGGCATCGAGGATGCGGAAACGAAAAAACTTGTCCAATATCTTGGCACAGCATCGGTTCATCACGCCGATGTGGTCGCCGATGCGATCATCCAACTGGGCGGAAAACCCGCATGGTCTTTTGCTCCTTTCCCGGACATTCAAGAACCGCTGCAGGCGTTTCAAATCCAGCTGCGGAAAGAACAGCAGGCCCTGGATCTGCACCGCAAGGCCGCCGGATTGCTACCTGCGGGACCGATGGCCGGTGCCATAGAATCTCTGGCCAAGGAAGAACAGAGCCATATTTCGATCGTCGAAAAAATCATCGCGCGGCTGAAACAGTGAAGCTCATTTTCGGTGGAGCCGGATCACCGTACCTGACGCCACGGAACCGCCAAACCCGGCAACCGCTCCGGCTCTTACAAAGCAAATGGGTGCCACCTGTTGAGATGACACCCATTGCCGTTTGCGACTATCTATGATATAATCTTAGATTATCGCTTGACCACATTACTGGCCTGGGCCCCCTTGGGACCCTGCGTGACGTCGAATTCGACCTCATCGCCCTCGGCTAACGACTTGAAACCGTCGCCCTGGATCGCGGAAAAATGGACGAACACATCGTCGCCACTATCCTGCTCGATAAAACCAAAGCCTTTGGAGTCGTTGAACCACTTCACTTTGCCTTGTACCAACTGCTATCACCACCTCTCTCCGTCGATATTGCTGTGCTGCAAACCATCCAAAAAAAAGCGAGGATCTAAACTTCTGATCCTCGCCATATCGTCTTTTGGGGTCGATCGCACAGGAAACAGAACTAACGTATCTACATCTTTTTTAAATATATCTTATTTTTTCCCAAAAGTCAAGAGTTATTTGTTCCCCACCGTAAATTTCATCCCGCCCCCTGGTGATGATTTCATCCCCAGGGAGGTCTGCCTTTAGCGCCGGGGAAGACATTCCCGGCGGGTGATGGCCTCGGCTTGCCGTTTTACGGATACCGGTTACCAGAGTATCGACGCTCGATTCCCGAACCCCTTTTCTCTCAACACAGGAGTCCTCATGAAAATTCGCGTCAGCACCATTCTCGGCATCGTTCTCATCCTGATCGGTATCTGGTCGCTGCTCCGGGGGGCCGGCCGCCTTATGATATCGCCATATTGTTCTTGACAACCCGCGAAAATTGTGATATTCTATCTTTGTGGTCGTCTTTTTCACAGTCTTTCACTGCTCACCGGATAGGTGAACATGAGGAGATGGAGATCTTGAAGACAAGACACATCATCCTGGTCATCTCGATTCTGGCCATATCAACAATGTTCCTGTGGAGCTGCGCCCAGCAAGAGGGATCGAGCTCCGATTCGGTCGTCAATGCCAGGGGCAGCGGTCCGGACGGCACCGATGAAGAGTGCAGCATCACCGTCCCCGAGCCGGAGCCGGAGGATCTCTCCTCCCTGGCCCTGATCACGGCCGAGCAGGCCCGGGACGCGGTCCTGGCCGCCTATCCCGGCGCTACCGTCACCGAGGTGGAACTGGACAACGAGAACGGCTGCCTAGTTTATAGCATAGAACTGGGCGGCGATCTGGATGTCAGGGTCGACGCCGGAAACGGCGTCATCCTGGGCATCGAGTCGGATGAGGACGGCGAACACGAGGACGAAGGGGACGTGGACGACGACGAGGATCATCATGACGATGACGAAGATAACGACGAAGAAGATGAAGACGACGACGATGGCGGGGGAGGGAAGTAAACGCGCTTGATCCTATGGGGGGATGGCGAGGATGATCCGCCGTCCCCCCTTTTTTTTGGTGTTTCAGAAAGGCGTTGACATCGCGCCAAAGCATATTATAATTGTGTATGGAAGGATAAACCACGGTTTTCAGCTGACGGCCGGCAAAACTCACGGCCGGATGGTAAGATGAAAAGCAGCTCCCTTTCGCTCTTTTTCCTCTGGAGGAAATCATCATGACAGGCAAAACGCCCTTTTGGCTGCCGGCCATAGGGCTGGCACTGCTTCTTACCGTTTGCGGACGGTCGGGGGAGGATCAGAAGGCCTACCATCCCCGGATCGATCCGGCCCGCTTCGTATCCGGTGTGGACAACGAGTACTTTCCCCTGGTTCCCGGGGCCAGCTACTTCTACGAACAGGCCGGCGGCGGGGAGCGGGTGGAGGTGACCGTTCTCGATCAGACCCGTCAGGTCATGGGCGTCACCTGCGCGGTGGTGCTCAGCCGTGAATATCAGGGCGACGAGCTGATCGAGGAGACCTGGGACTGGTACGCCCAGGATGCCGACGGCAGCGTCTGGTACTTCGGAGAAGACACGAAAAAATATCATACCGGCGAGATCATCAGCACCGCAGGATCCTGGGAGGCAGGAAAGGACGGCGCCCTGCCGGGCATCATCATGCCGGGCCGTCCTCAGGTGGGCGACCGCTACCGCCAGGAGTATTATCCGGGACAGGCCGAGGATATGGGCGAGGTGATCGGGCTGAAGGAGACGGCCACGGTCCCCGGAGGCGATTACGCCGGCGTGCTGGTGACCCGGGACTGGACGCCCCTGGAGCCCGGCGCCGAGGAGCGCAAGTACTATGCCCCCGGGGTGGGATTGATCCTGGAGGCGGCAGGCGAAGATCGGGTCGAGCTGGTGCGAGTAACGACAGAGTAACATACGTTACAGTTACGGGGGCAAAAAATGGCCTTCCGAGAAGAATTGGAGAAACAGGGCAAATGGCTTTTCAGATGGCGAAGCTATGTGCCACTGCTTGTTCTTCCAATCGTGTTCATCGCCTTGCGAAATTCGGAATATCTTGAAAACACTTTTGGAGACACCGCCGATGAGCTTTACGAGGGATTTTGTCTGACACTCTCCTTCAGCGGTCTGATGATCCGCTGTATGACCGTTGGTTACATTCCCAGGGGCACATCCGGCAGGAACACTAAGGGACAAAAAGCGGAACGTCTCAATACAACGGGCATGTACGCAATCGTCCGCCATCCGCTGTATTTGGGAAATTTTTTCATCTTTTTAGGACTCACATCCTTTCTTCAAGTATGGTGGCTGAGCCTCATCGCCATTCTGGCATTCTTCATTTACTACGAACGTATCCTGTTCACGGAAGAGGAGTTCTTACGTAAAAAATTTGGGGCAGCATACTTGAATTGGGCCAGCAAAACCCCGGTGTTTTTTCCAAAAGTCAAAAAATGGCAGCAACCGAGTCTGCCCTTTTCTGTGAGAGCTGTGCTCGCCAGGGAATACTCAAGCTTTTTCGCCATCATCGCCTCCTTCACGTTTCTTGAACTGGCTGGAGATCTGGTGTCCGAGTCACATTTAGAACTCGATGTGAGCTGGACAATCTTCTTCTCGACGGGATTGGTCATCTATATTGTCCTGAGAATTCTTAAAAAGAAGACCAGAATTTTGCATGCCGCACAACGGTGATCGATCGGCCGGTCGATTATATTGGAGCTTGAGGCGCGGTTTTAAAAGAACGGGGGCTTTGACATGAAACGGTCATATCGCCGTTCCCTCGCGCTGCTGGCGGGAGCTGTTATTTTCGGCCTCTCCGCGAATGCCGCCGCTCAGGACGATCCGCCCCATTACCTGCAGGACAGCGGCACCGGGGTGCCGTTGTCCATGTTCGGCACCTACATCGAGCCCGGCCTGGGCGACGTGGAGGGCACACAGGACGAGCTCGAGCTGATCAACGACCTGCAGTTCCGTATCAGCTCGAATGCCTTTATCCGCATCAACAACGCCTTCGGAGTGACCTCCAAGGCCACCGACTGGGCCCCTGAGGTGGGGGTGCTGTTTCACTTCTAACAACCTGGCACACTGAAGGAATCCCTGTGGACATCCTGGAAAACAAGGCCCAATGGCAAAGCACCTACCGGGATACGTTCCTGGCGCACTATCATCAAACCGGGGCTCTGGATTGGAAGCTCTACCCCCATCCCCGGAACAGCCAGGCGCCGCCCGGGCCGGGGGTGGACCTGTCGACCAGCCGGCTGATGCTCATCTCATCGGCCGGAGGGTATCTGGCCGGCGGGCAGGAGCCCTTCGATGCCGCCCATCCTCTGGGCGACTATACCCTGCGCCTGATCCCGCGGGCGACACCGCCGCAGGCCATCGTTTTCTCGCACGATCACTACGACCATGCCGCGGTCGATCAGGATCCCCAGGTGCTGATGCCGCTGGGTCATCTGGAGGACCTGGCCAGGGAGGTCCTGATCGGCGATCTATCCCCCTCGGTCGTCAGTTTCATGGGCTATCAGCCCGACGTCGCCCGGGTGGTCGACGAGCTGATCCCGCCGATTCTGGAGATCGCCAAAACCGAGCGGATCGCCGCCGCCCTGCTGATCCCCACCTGACCGCTGTGCTGTCAGTCCGTGGGACTGATCGCCCGGGCGCTGGAGCTGGCCGGCATGGCCGCCGCGATCGCCAGCAACAACCCCGGCCGCACCCGGATCACGGCGCCGCCGCGGGTGACCTTCACCAGGCTGCCGCGGGGATCCACGATGGGACGCCCCGGCGATACGGCTCAGCAGCGCCGGATCCTGGAGGCCACCCTGGAATTGCTGGGTCAGGAGGCGCCGCTGAAGCCGGTGTACCTGGATGAGCCGGCATGAAAGAACGGCCATCCGATCCGGAGCAGGAGGTGGAACATGCTGAAGGAAATTCTCACACTGGCCCTCATCATAGGCCTGACGGTCCCGGCAATGGCCCAGGAGACATTCGAGACCGACACGATGATGACATCCATGGGCGATCTGACCATCACCTTCATCGGCCACGGAACCCTGTTCTTCACTTTCGGCGCGAAGGTCATTCATGTCGATCCCTGGACACAGCTGGCCGACTACTCCCAGCTGCCACCGGCGGACCTGATCATGATCACTCACGAGCACCGTGACCATCTCGATCCTGCGGCGATCGAGGCGATCCGCACCGACAGCACGGTGATCGTGCTTGCCGAGCTGTGTGCCGAACAGGTCTCCGGCGGCATCATTATGAAGAATGGGGATGTTGACACGGTTCAAGGAATACCTGTCGAGGCCGTGGCGGCCTACAACATCGTTCACAAACGCCAGAGCGGTCAACCCTATCATCCCCCCGGCATCGGCAACGGTTACATTCTGACCTTCGGCGACCTGCGGGTCTATGTGGCCGGCGACACCGAGAATATTCCTGAGATGAAGATCCTTGAGGACATCGATGTGGCCTTTCTGCCCATGAACCTGCCCTATACCATGACGCCGGAAATGGTGGCCGATGCGGCCGGGGCTTTCCGGCCGAGGATCCTGTATCCCTATCATTACAGCGATACCGATACCGACGAGATCTTGGAACAGCTGAAGGATTCCCCGGAGATCGAGGTTCGAATCAGACAGATGCAATAGACGTTTAAGGAGGACCTGATGCAATGGGAGGAACTGACGGCCGGTGAGTTCCGGAAGGCCGCGAGGGAAACCGGGGTCTGTGTCATGGCCATGGGCGTCATCGAGAAACATGGTGAACATCTGCCTCTGGGCACTGACTTTCTGAACGCTCACAGGATCGCCTGCCTGGCCGCTCAGCGGGAACCGGCGGTGGTGTTTCCGTTTTTCTACTTCGGCAAGATCTACGAGGCCAGATGCTTTCCGGGCACCATCGCCATAAAACCCGTTCTTCTTCTGGAATTGATCCAGAGCGTCTTCGATGAGATCGGACGAAACGGCTTCGAAAAGATTGTCATCTACAATGGACACGGCGGCAACGATCACCTCCTGGCCTTTTTGGCGCAATGCAGTTTATGGGAAGAAAAGCCTTATTCTCTCTACCTTCCCCAAGATCTCCTCGGACCGGAAAGACAAGAGAAATGGAATCGAACGCTGCAAACGGAGGAACACGGTCACGCCTGCGAGTGCGAGACGAGCATTTCCCTGGCCAACCACGCCCACCTGGTCAAGATGGAGCGGGTCCCGGAACGGCCGGCCACGGCCCTGGGGCGGATGAAGCACCTGCCGCCGACCTTCACAGGCATCCGCTGGTACAGTAATTATCCGGATCACTATGCCGGAGACGCTCGGACCGCTACGAAGGAGAAAGGCCTTATACTGCAGGAGCTTCTTGTTGATGCCCTGGCCCAATACCTGGCGGCGGTGAAGGCCGACCAGGTGGTCGCGTCCCTGAAGGAGGAGTTTTTCAGCAGAGTGCGGGACCAATCGACGAACCGGCCCGGAATATAAAAAAGGGCGCCATCTTATTCAGATGACGCCCTTTATAATTAGCGAACTTTCCGATCATGATCACGGATTATCGCTTGACCACGTTGCTTGCCTGGGGCCCCTTGGGGCCGTCAGTGATGTCGAACTCAACGAGATCACCCTCGGACAATGACTTGAATCCGTCGCCCTGGATGGCTGAAAAATGAACAAAGACGTCGTCGCCATCCTCGCGCTCGATAAAGCCGAAGCCCTTGGAATCGTTAAACCACTTCACCTTGCCTTCTGCCAACTGTTTTCACCACCTTTCGCCTGCAGATACTCTGCGCTTTGAACTATGAAAAAAAGCGAGAATCTCCTTCTGATCCTCGCCTTATCGCCTTTTTCGTTCGATCGCACAGGAAACAGAAACAATAACCGCTATTCACGAAGAAATATACTATTGCTTTTGGGAGAAGTCAAGCTTTTATTCATAGGATAGAGAAATAATTGCCACCTGCCACGTGTCCCGGCGGCGAACGATGAACAGGTGAGATGAACGCAACCGATATCGGCCTGCTGAACGAAAAATCCCTTCACGCCGAGCTGAAGGAGTGGTACGGTCAGCCGGACGACCGGCTGGAAGCGCCGGTCGATGGATACGTCATCGACATTCTCCGCGGCGATCTGTTGATCGAGATCCAGACGGGGAATTTCTCGCCCCTGAAAAAGAAACTTTCCCGACTGGTGGAACGTCACCCCGTCAGGCTGGTCTATCCGATCACCGGGGAAAAGTGGATCGTCAAGCTGCCGCGGCGCAGAAAGGACCCTTCCAAACGCCGCAAGTCGCCTAAACGGGGCGATATCCTGAACCTGTTCGAGGAGCTGGTCAGCTTTCCGGAGCTGCTCTGTCACCGGAACTTCTCCCTGGATGTTCTGTTGATCCAGGAAGAGGAGGTGCGGCGCTACCGTGGCCGGCGCGGATGGCGCCGGAAGGAATGGGTCACCCAGGAGCGGCGGCTGCTGGGGGTCCTGGATCAGCAGCTCCTGGAGGGGCCCGGCGACCTGTCCGCCCTGCTGCCGGAGGGCCTGCCGGAATGCTTCACCACATCGGACCTGGCCGACGGCCTGAAACGGCCGCTGTGGGTGGCCCAGAAGATGGCCTATTGTTTCCGCCGGATGGGCCTGATCAACCTGGTGGGCCGGCGCGGCTGCTCGAATCTTTACACAAACAAGGAGATAACGATTGAAGACAGCGATCGATAAGGAGCGGCGCAAGGAGCTGATCCGTTCCATCAAAACCTATTTCCTCGAGCAGCATGACGAGGAGATCGGCGATCTGAAGGCCGGCCTCCTGCTGGATTTTTTCGTGGAGACTCTGGGACCCGGGATCTATAACCAGGCCATTAAGGACGCCCAGGCCTACTTTCAGCAGAAAATTGAGGACCTGGACGGGGTTTGTTTTCAGGCGGAAAAATGAGCGAGCGATCGGCACAATTCGTTTTCATCCCCGTCGGCTCTCCAATGGCGGAGCGATCGGCGGGCCAGCTGGTGGACGAGCTGGCGGCCGGTTATATCCCGGCTCTCGAACAGATCGGCGGCCGGCGACGGGGCCCGGAGGCGATCGCGGAGACCGAGCCGTTGCTCTACTTCGTCGCCACCGGGGGCACCGAACATCAGATCCTCGCTCTCCGGCAAGAGCGAAACAAGCACGCGCCTGGAGAGCCCGTCCTCCTTCTGGCCCATCCGGGGAACAATTCCCTGCCGGCGGCACTGGAGGTGCTGGCCCGGCTGCAGCAGGAGGGCGGCCGGGGAAGGATCCTGTATCTGAACGGCCCGGACGATGAAGCGGGTTTGCGGCAGATCGCCCGGGCGGCCGGCGATGCGCAGGCCTTCCACCGGTTGCGGCGGGCGCGCATCGGGTTGGTGGGAGAGCCCTCCGGCTGGCTGGCGGCCAGCCGTCCGGATCCCGATATTGTGAAAAACATCTGGGGACCGGAGGTCGTCCCGATCCGTTTCGAGGCGCTCGAAGATGCCATCGGCGCCGTGACGGAGCGGAACGTCACCGCGCCGCTCGATGCTCTCATCTCGAAGGCCGCCGAGGTGCGCGAGCCCCCGGAAAAGGCGCTTAAGGACGCGGTTCGAGTCTACCTGGCCGTCAGGCAGCTGGTCGATGCGCATCGTCTCGATGCGGTCACCGTGCGCTGTTTCGATCTGGTCGAAAAACACCGCATGACCGGCTGTTTCGCCCTGGCCCGGCTCAACGACGAGGGCGTCGTCGCCGGATGTGAGGGCGACCTGGTCTCGACCACCGGCCTGCTGTGGTTACAGACACTTCTCGGACAGACGGCCTGGATGGCCAATCCGGCCCGGATCGATGAGGGCCGGAATACCCTCTGGCTGGCTCACTGTATGGTGCCGCTGAACATGACGGCCGGGTTCTCTCTTCGTTCTCATTTCGAGTCCGGCCTGGGGGTCAGCATCCAGGGCACGCTGAAGAAAGAAGCGGTCACTCTGGTGCGCATCGGCGGGCGCAAAATGGATCGGCTCTGGCTGGCCGAGGGAAACATCACCGGCGCGGGGAAGGACCGGCACCTCTGCCGGACGCAGGTCAGCGTGCAACTGACGAACAGCGGCCAGGTGTCGGAGCTGCTCCGAAGACCCCTGGGAAACCATCTCCTGCTGGTCCCGGGCCGCCATGCCGACCGGCTTCGGGGATGGCATGAGATGACGGTCGGTCGATATCCGGGCTGACCGGGATTTCCCGAAAAGAGGGATACCCATTCGCGTGTGAAACTGAATCGTTCTCTGGCCATGTGGAAATGGAATGGAGGAAGTATGGACCGTCACCAAAATTCGATCAGCCCGCACATAGTCATTCTGGCCGCGCTCATGGTTCTTCTCGGAGCCTGCGGAGGTTCGAAGGACCATGTTTACGACTCTCTCGATGCGGCCAAACGGCAGGCGGCGAAAAAGGACACCTGGATCGTGGCCGAGTTCTGGCGACATGGGTGAAGGCCCTGTGCGAACTTCGCGCGTGACGCGAAGCAAGATACCCTGCTGCAGAATGCTTTGGATGATCTGGTCCTGGTATTGCTCGACGTGGCCACGCCCGAGGGCAAAGATCTGGCCGAGACCTTCAACGTCAGGGCCTTCCCCACCTTTGCGGTGCTCAACGCCGACGGCGAGACGATCTTGTCATGGATCGGCTACGGCCGGCCGCAGAGCTGGACAGACAGACTAGCGGAGGCGCTGAAGGACCCCGTCACGGTAGCCCAGAGACAGGTTCGCTATCGCTCCGGCGCGCGCTTTCAGGACGCCCTGATCCTGGGTAAAAACTCCTACCGCGAAGGCCGCTACGGAGAGGCGGAGAGTTACTATCGCCAGGCCCGCCTGCTCGATCCGGAGGCGGCCGCGGCGGCGGATGTTAACATACTTATATTCCGCGCCGTCTTCTCCGGCCTGGGCAGCGGCCGGTTCAGCATGGAGCAGGCCGGTTCACAGGCCAGGAAACTTCTGGCGGATGAACACATCAAACCCGAGCATGCCCTCGAGGCGGCCGAGTGGCTCATCGCGGCGGCGCCTCAGGCCGGCCGGGAGGTGATCGTCCCCTATCTGAAAATGGCCCATCCCATCATCGTCGGGATCGACGATCCGGAGCTCGAGAGCCGGCGCCAATGGGTTTTTGTCGAGTATGCCCTGATCGTTGAACAGGACCCCCAAAAGGCCCTCAGCCTGAAGCGTCAGTCTCTCCCCGAGGGCTGGTTGTCCGATCCCGACGCCCTGAACGAGTTCGCCTGGTGGTGCTTTGAGAACCGGGTCAATCTTAAAGAGGCCGAAACCCTCTCCCGGAAGTCCATCGAGCTGTCCCAGCCCGGAGCGGAACAGGCCAATTATCTGGACACGCTGGCCGAGCTGGTCAACCTGCGGGGAAACACCGAGGAGGCCGCCGCACTGATCCGGGAGGCCCTCCAGATGAACCCCGAGAGCCGCTATCTGAAAGATCAACTGGCCAGATTCGAGGACATCATGGCGAAGAATAACCAACAGGAGCCCTCTTCATGATCATAAAAGAAAAGGACAAACTGGTCTCCCGCCTGAAACGATCCCGGGCCTACCGGATCGCCTATAAGGACCGCGACTTTCTGGACACCGATTGGGCCCGCCCCATCCGCCTGCAGACGGAGCTGCTCAAGCCGGAATCCATCTTCCGGGGCCAGGGCATCCTGTCCACCATCGTGGTGTTCGGCGGCACCCGCATCGCGGAACGCCGCCGGGCCCAGGGGCGGGTCACCCGCCTGGAGAAACAGTTAGCGAAAAAGCCGAAGGACAGGAAACTCCGCAAGCAGTTGGCCATTGCCCGCTCATTGCTGGACAAATCCGCTTTTTACGACGAAGCCAGGCGATTCGGCCGGATCGTCTCCCGGGAGGGGCGGAAATACCGCGGGCATGAGTACGTCATCGTTACCGGCGGGGGTCCCGGGATCATGGAGGCGGCCAACCGGGGGGCTTTCGATGTCGGCGCCAAATCGATCGGCCTGAACATCACCATTCCCCACGAGCAGGAACCAAACCCGTATATCACCCCCGGGCTCTGCCTGCAGTTCCATTATTTCGGCATGCGCAAGATGCATTTCATGCTCCGGGCCAAGGCCCTGGTGGCCTTTCCGGGCGGGTACGGGACCATGGACGAGCTGTTCGAGGCCCTCACCCTGGTGCAGACCCGAAAGGTGCCGGCCATGCCCATCGTGCTGTTCTGCGAACAGTACTGGAGAAACCTGATCAACTTCGATTTTCTCGTGGAGCAGGGAACCATCGATCAGGAAGATCTCGATCTGTTCACCTTCTGTGACCGGGCCGAGGAAGCCTGGGTGTATATCAAGAATTTCTGGGAACACGAAGAGTCCATTTCATCGGAGGAAACAGGATGATCGACCTGCAGGAAAAAAAGGACGTCACCCCCGTCTGTCCGCATTGCCAGCAGCAGCTTCACACCGTCTGGTATCGCAGGTTGCGCGGCATCCTGGGACGGAAGTATATCTACTTCTGCTCCGCCTGCCACAAGACCCTGGGGATCTCCCACCGGAAAGGGTTCTGGATGGGGTAGGCAGTGCTCTGCTGAAATATGATATTTCAAGGCGACCCATGGATTTTCAAAACGTCTATGAAGATGACCGCCGGGCGGAAGCCTATGCCAGGCTGGAGTTCCCCGGCACCTATTATCTGGCCTACCGGGACCTTCCCGAGATCATCGGCGAATACAGTTCGGGAACCGAGGCCATTGATTTCGGCTGCGGCACCGGACGGTCCACCCGATTTCTGAAGAAACTGGGCTTTCGGGTCACCGGGGTGGACATCTCGGCGAACATGATCAAAAAAGCGCGGCAGGCCGATCCCCGGGGAACGTATCGCCTCGTCGGCGAGGACGGGCTGAGCCGGCTCCCGAAACGTTCCTGCGATCTGATTCTGTCGGTGTTCACCTTCGACAACATCCCCACCCGCGAAAAGAAGGTTCAATTATTCCAGGATCTCAAGGCGCTGTTAAAAGATGACGGCTGCATCATCAGCGTGGTCTCCACCCCCGAGATATATGTTCACGAGTGGGCCTCATTTTCCACCAGGGATTTCCCGGAGAACCGGCAGGCCCGAAGCGGCGATCCGGTCCGCATCATCATCACCGATGTGGATGACGCCAGGCCGGTGGTCGATATCGTGATGAGCGACGAAGCATACGATCAAATATACCGCGGCGCCGGCCTGAGAGTGATCCACAGCCGAAGACCCCTGGCCACGGGTGACGAACCGATCCGCTGGAAAAGCGAGACGAAGGTCGCCCCCTGGGCCGTCTATGTATTGAAGAGATAAGCGGTTTACATGAACATTCCTCACCGGGGAGGCGGGCGTGCCGAAAAGAAGCGCCGGTCTTTTGATGTACCGTTATCGCCGGGGAGCCCCGGAGGTCTTCCTGGTTCATCCGGGAGGGCCCTTCTGGGCCAGGAAGGATCTGGGCGCCTGGTCCATCCCCAAGGGAGAGGTCGCAGCGGACGAAGATCCGCTGCCGGCGGCCCGCCGGGAGTTCCATGAGGAGACCGGCCTGGCGGCCGAGGGCGATGTTCTTGAATTGACGGAGATCCGCCAGAAGGGCGGCAAGTACGTCAAGGCCTATGCCTTCCAGGGCGATGGCGACCCCTCGACGATCAGGAGCAATACCTTCCCCCTGGAATGGCCGCCCGGGTCCGGAAAGCAGCGGGAATTCCCGGAGGTCGACCGGGCCGCCTGGTTCGGCCTCGAGGAGGCCCGGGAGAAGATTCTCAAGAGCCAGCAGCCGTTGCTGGATGAGCTGGAGACATTACTGACAAAGTGACCTGTTCGTATTCATCGCTGATGCTCGTCAATCCGCCATCTTCTATTCCTTCCGGACAAGGGGACCGACATGGAAGAAAAAAGACCCGCCGTAGATCCAAAGCCAACCGCGGCGTTCGTCCTGGCGCTCATCGCCGGCCTGTGGATGCTGACCACCCGCGGCCTGAGCTACCGGTTTATGGGTCCCATGGTCATGCGGTGGCCCTGGTTCTGGTACCATCGCATGTTCCGCGGGGCCGGGGACGTGACCCCCTTTCTGAGATGGTGGTCCTGGCTGGGCACGGTGGCCGGGATCCTGGTTCTGGTGGGAGCCGTGGTGATCTATACCAGGCCCGGGCAGTCCATGGTCTGGGGCAAGGTCATCCTGATCGCTTCGGCCGTCAGTCTGATCATCGGCCTGGGCGGCTTCCTGCCGGGCATCCTGGGCATCGTGGCCGGAGCGCTGGCGGTCGCCTGGGGAAGGCAGAGAGGGTGAACAGGATCATGCACCGGTTCCTTTACGATTTACCTTCGCTCCCGGTCGTCCTGATCGGTTCTCTCCTGCTTCTGGCGTCAGAAGCTTCCGGGGCGCCGGAGGTCTCCGGCGGGACCGGGGCGGCCAATGCCATTGGTGTGGTCATCGGGGTGCCCCAGACGTTGGCGGTGACCTACTGGCGAGCCCTGACGCCCCGCGTCCAGATGAGCATCCACGCCGGCAGCGCCGTGTTGTTCAGCTCCGCCGGGGCTCGGTTGCAGATCGGGCCCGGGCAAAGCGGCCTTCGGCCCTATGCCTTCGCCGGTTATGCGGTGATACACTCGACCGCCGAGGATTATGGCGATCCGGAGGGCCTGTCCGGTTACCTCTGGCTCGGCCCGGGCGTATCCCTGAGAGCCCGCCGGTGGACGCTTTTCGCCGAGATCTGCGCCCTGCTGGGCGGCGATAAGGACGGCGGCCTGGGGGGTGGAACCTGGATCTTCCCCTTTTCGCCGGCCGTCTCCGGGGGGCTTCTGTTCCGCTTCTGACGACCTTTATACGATGAGAAAATCGGCGCCTGACCGGTACCATCCCATCCATGGTCGCGCCGGTGAAGGATACGGATATGAAACCCGGCCTTCGGGTGAGGAAAACTCCACCATGACCTTCAGGGCGATCCTGTGCTGCTGCGTTCCGGTCATCCTCGGGGCGGCCGTTCCCTCCGCCGAGATGCTCCGGGTCGACGTCTCCTCGGCCGCCGAGCTGCAGGCTGTGCTGGCCGGGCGGGTCGATTCGGTGGACATCTTCATCGCCACCGGCCACTATCACCTGACGCCCCGGGACATCTTGGACTCCACCTGCGGGAACTGCCAGGACCCCGCTCAAGCGGTGCCGGCCACGGCCGGTCTGGTCATATCCGGCAAGTATGTCAGGCTGTTCGGTCCTGAGGGGCGCTGGGCGGTGATCCACACCCACGCCGGGTACGGCCTGTTCTTCGATCACTGCCGGTCAGGCATGGTCGAGAACCTGTTCATCACCGACGGGGCCCGCGATCCGGACCCCAACGCCACCGACGCCGCCATCGTGGTGAAGAACAGTACTGTCACCATTCGCGGCAACCGCCTGTACGGCAATATCGGCGACTCCTCCCTGGTGGCTGATCACATCGTCGGCATCATGGGCATCTGCGGCCGGGAGAACGCCCGGCTGACCATCGAGGACAACGAGATCCGGCGCAATTCCTGGGACGGCATCGCCCTCTACCGGGGATCGGAGGCCGTCATCAGGGGCAACCTGATCGACGGCGTGGACCGGGCGGCCGCCGGTCAGGCCGGAGGCGGACGGGGCGTGGCCATCGGCGTCACCTGGGATGCCCGGGCCACCGTGGAATACAACCTGCTGCGGCGCTATTGGAAAGGGCTGGGCATCTTCGTGGATGCCCGGGTAACGGCCCGGAACAACGTCATCGAGGAGATGCTCACCTGGGGCCTGGCCATCTGGGATGCCGATAGCGGCGCCCCGGCCGGCATCATCGAGGACAATGCCATCTATCGTACCGGCGCCTGCGGCGTGACCATCACCCGCTCCCTGCCCGGCCCGGACCCCGGAAGTCTGAGCGGCAACGTCATCGTCCGCACCGCGCAGAATCCCCGCTATGACGACCCCGAATTATATTGCCATCAGTGCGCATTATCCATATTTTCCAAGCCAGACAACTTCATTATCGAGGACAACCTGTTCTTCGACAATCGCACAGCCACGCCCGATCTGCCGGACAACGACGTGTCCCCGGAGGCATTCGGCGAGCTGGCCGGCGATATCGCCGACCGGCTGCTGGTCACCCCGCTGCTGCAGCAGTCCGATTTTTCACGATTCCTGGCCGAACATTGACCCCGGAAGAAGCCTTGGAGTACTCCCTCACAGGCACCGCCCGCATCCGCAGGTTCCTGCGGTCCGACCCGTCGGCCCTGAGCCTGATCGTCTCCAACCTGGTGACCATCGTCATCGCCCTGATCCAGGGATGGGATCTGGCCGTTCTGATGTGGATCTACTGGGCTCAGAGCGTCATCATCGGACTGGCCAATTTCGTTCGCATCCTGAACCTGGGCGAGTTTTCCACCAGAGGCATGCGGGTCAACGGCCGAGCGGTCAAGCCCACCGGGAAGGTCAAGACCGAGACCGCCTTTTTCTTCCTGGCTCATTATGGTTTTTTCCATCTGATCTACTTTTTCATCCTGGCGGGAACGGCCCGTATCCCCGTTCGGAACATCGCTGCGGTCGCGCTGTGTGTGGCGATCTTTTTGGGAAATCACTTTTTTTCTCTGCTCTATAACCTGAGAGCCGATCTGTCCAGAAAGCCCAATATCGGGACGGTCATGTTCTTCCCCTACGCCAGGATCATCCCCCTGCACCTGACCATCATCTTCGGCTCCTTTCTGATCAGGGGAGCGGCCGGATTGGTTTTTTTCCTGATCCTGAAGACGGTGGCCGATTTGATCATGCACGGGATCGAACATGCCCGGCCGGCGGCCGCTGAAACCGCCGCGACCGTGACCTTCGACGAAAATACCGTTCAGTCTGAACCCTGAGAACCGCCACCATCAATCCGGGAGTGTCTGATGAAGAAAGTGTGTTGCCTCATCGCCGTGTTCCTGATCGTTCTGTCGGTTACCCGGCTCGGAGCGACAGAAAGATATGTCGGCTTCGGCGGCGGGCTGAACTTCTCCGACCTTTCTACCAAGCTCTCGACGGGAGCGGAGCTGGAGACCAAGCTGCATGTCGATTTCGGCGCCGGCGCGGTGTTTGGATTCGAGCTCCGCGAGAACGTCTTCCTTCAGCTGGAGCCCAAATATCTGCTCAAAGGGGGCAAGCTGCTACAGGAAGAGCCGGAAGAAGGATCACAAGCAGAGGTACCTCCCGATCTTGATTTCAGCTTTGCTTTCATCGAGATTCCCATTCTGGCCAAAATCAACTTTGGCGAGGGAGTGAAAAGATACGCATTCTTCGGTCCCTCCTTCGGCTTTCTGTTGAATGCCGAAGTGGAGGCGGAATTCGATGGAGACATGTATATCGCAGATATTAAAGAGGCCACTCAGAACACCGATTTCGGGCTCGTCTTAGGGACCGGCGTCAGCTTTCCGTTGGGGAGGGGTCAGCTCTTTTTCGACGGCCGCTATGCCGTCGGTTTTGCCAATCTCAACAAAGGCGGTCGCGTGGAGTTCAAACATGGCAGCCAGGTTCGCCAGGAGGAGATCTCCACCCGGGACGAGATATCGACCAAAGGCTTTCAAATCATGGCGGGATATATCTACCCACTGGGAGGAAAGTAAATGAAGCGGCCGAAGATGAAAAGGGAATATGGCATCAGGTTAACCATCCTGTCTCTGTTCCTGGTTCTGCTCTTCCCGCATTGTACCAAAGGGCCCCAGCCGATGAGGCTCGAATTCCGCCTGGCCCAGATGGAGCCGGG
>CAZOYL010000017.1:0-8850 GCA_964584035.1 uncultured Gemmatimonadota bacterium
CCGGCCTGGCTTCCTACCGGGGAAAGCCGGTGGTGGTTGTGGGGCACCAGAAGGGCCGTAACACGGAGGAAAACCTCAGACGCAATTTTGGCATGGCTCATCCGGAGGGATATCGTAAGGCACTGAGAATGTTCATGTTAGCGGCAAAATTTAACAGACCTGTGATCGTCTTCATCGATACCATGGGCGCCTACCCGGGCATCGGTGCGGAAGAGAGGGGTCAGGCCGAGGCCATTGCCGCCAATTTGAAAGCTATGTCCCAGCTGCCCGTGCCCATCATCGTCACCATTATCGGAGAGGGGGCCAGCGGGGGGGCTCTGGGTATCGGTGTCGGCGATCGTATCCTGATGTTGGAGAATGCCTGGTATTCAGTGATTTCTCCGGAAGGGTGTGCCGCTATTCTATGGCGGGATCGAGCCCAGGCGCCCCGGGCGGCCCAAGCCCTCAAACTGACCGCCCATGATTTAATGGAACAGGGCATCATCGATGCCATCGTTCCGGAGCCGCTGGGAGGGGCCCACCGGGACTATGAGGCGGCGGCCGCTGCCCTGGAGAAAGAGCTGACCGCCGCCCTGGAAGATCTTTCCGGAATGCCTGCGGATGAATTGGTGGCTCAACGGCTGGAGAAGTTCAGCCGCATGGGGGTGGTGTTTCCATGAGTTCACAGGGGAAGGGGAGGAACATGATCGATCAGGAATTGTTGGATATCCTGGTCTGCCCTGCATGCAAGGATTCTCTGGAATACGACCGGGAGAAGGAAAAGCTCATCTGCCGCTCCTGCCGGCTGATGTTCCGTATCGAGGGGGACATTCCGATCATGCTGGTGGATGAAGCTGAGCGATTGACCGATTAAGAGGACGCCATGGCTCGATTGGCTTTCTGGACAGACCGGTCGCGACCCTACATAACCGTGGCCGTTGCCGTCATTATTTCGATGGTTCTTCTGACCATGGGCGGCTCTCATAAAATGATCGTGGCCAGGACGATGACGGTGACCGTGCTGGCTCCGGTGCAAAAGGGCATTTCCTGGTTCAATCAGTTGGGAGAACTTCTGGCGCAGAACCGGCGCCTTCGCAGACTCAATACCGAGCTGGCCCTGGAAAATCAGCTGATTCGCGAAGCGCAGTTGGAAAATGTCCGTCTCCGGCAGCTGCTTTCCTTCCGCGAGCGGGAGCAACTGAGCGCCATCCTTCTGGCGGAGGTGATCGCCCGGGAGCCCGACCGGCAGATGAATTCCATCCTGATCGGGGCCGGACGCGATCGCGGGCTCAGGCGCAATTTACCGGTGGTGACCTCTCGAGGTCTGGTCGGGAAAGTGGTGGAGGTCTTTCCGAGATCATCCCTGGTTCAGCTGCTGATGGACCGTAACTGTCCTGTCAGCGCCATGATCCAGAGGACACGGATATCCGGATTGCTCAGCTATCATGGCGGCAACACCTTCCGGCTGGAAAATGTTCCCTGGAGGATGGACGTTCGTGAGGGGGACGAGGTCATCTCCTCCGGACTGGGGGGATTATTCCCCAAGGGGTTACGTCTGGGACAGGTGATAGAAGTGAGTTCCCATGAGCGCTCCCTGTTCAAGAAAATCACCGTCGAGCCCTCTGTGGATTTCAACAGCCTGGAGGAAGTGTTCGTCATCATCCAATCGGCGGAAGAGCCGGCAGAGGTGGAACCGTGAAGGTCCTTCGAATGGTGCTGATCTTCGCAGTGGTCCTCATCCTGCAGAGCACCCTGGTGAGACTGGTGGCCATCGAGGGTGTTCAGCCCGATCTCATTATCCTCGCTCTTTTCTTCATCGGACTGCTGGAAGGTTCTTATGCGGCTGTTGTCGCCGGATTCTGTGTGGGCCTGGTCCAGGATATCTACGCGCCGGAGACTCTGGGTCTGAATGCCCTCTGCAAATCTCTGATCGGATTCGCGTTGGGTTTCTGCCAGCGGGGAGTTTTCGTGGAAGGACTGATTCCTCGAAGCCTGATTCTCTTCGCGGCCGTCGTGCTGCATGATCTGCTCTATTTTCTCATCTTTCTCTGGCCTGACGTGGGCTCCGGTCTGGGCCGGTTACTCACCCTGGGAATTCCTACCGCCCTGTATACAGCCATTCTCGGCTACCTGATCTTCTATTTCATACAGAAGAAAGAACAGTTACTATCCCTCCAGGAAGTTCAATGAAATCCTCCCGCCGATTGCACGACAGAACCGAGCTGATCCCCCTGCTGGTCGTCCTTATTCTCTTCGGTGTGCTGATCTTTCGCCTGTTTTTCCTTCAGGTCGTTCGATCCCAGACCTATCGCCGGCTCTCAGAGGAGAATCGAATACGGGTGATTCCCGTGGATGCTCCCCGGGGACATATTCTCGATCGGCATGGTCAGGTGCTGGTCTGCAATCGCCCTTCCTATGTGGTCTCCATCGTCCCGTTTCAGTTGCGGGAGATGGAGCGGACCATCGAGACCCTGGCGAAATTCCTGGGAATGGAGACCGAACAGATCGTCACCAGATTCAACGAGAGCAGGCAACGGCGCTTCGAGCCGGTGAAAATCAAGAGAGATATCGATTTCAAGACCCTGGCTGTCATCCAGGAGCATAAACTTGATCTTCCTGGCGTTATCTATCAGGTCGAGCCCAGAAGGGAATATCTCTATGGCCCCCTGGCCGCTCATCTCCTGGGAACGGTGGGAGAGATCTCCTCCAATGAGCTCACAGCCCTGCGAGGCAGCGGCTACCGTCACGGATCCTTGATCGGAAAAGGAGGCCTGGAGAAACAGTACGAGCGCTTCCTGCGCGGGGAGGATGGAGTGCAATACGTCGAGGTGAGCGCTGTCGGCAGGGAGATCGGCCCACTGCCCAATCGTCCCGCATTAGAGGCCAGGCCGGGGAACGATCTGATGCTGACGATCGATCTCGCTCTGCAGCGGGTGGCCGAGGAAGCGCTCTCCGATTCCGTCGCCGGCGCCGTCGTGGCCCTGGACCCGGCCAGCGGAGAGATTTTAGCCATGGTCAGCCGGCCCGCCTTCGACCCGAATCTTTTCAGCTCGGTGATTCCGGAAAGCACCTGGCGGGCGCTCAACGAAGATCCCGGACATCCTCTTCTCAACCGGGCCATTCAGAGCGCCTATCCTCCGGGCTCCATTCTAAAAGTGCTCACCGCGGCGGCCGGTCTTGAAGCCGGCGTGATCACTCCGTATACGCGGTTTTCACCCTGTACGGGGGCTTTGAAATATGGCGACCGGTGGTTCAGGTGCTGGCAGCCCTGGGGACACGGTTCTTTAGCTCTGGTAGAAGCCCTTGCGCAATCCTGTGATGTCTATTTTTACCAGCTGGGTCTCAAGCTGGGATTAGATCGTTGGAGCGATTTTATGAAAAGCTGTCACCTGGGGAAAGCTCTGGGAGTGGATCTGGCCGGGGAGGTGGATGGGCTGGCGCCGGACAGGAACTTCTTCACCGACCGATACGGGAGGAGGAACTGGGGTTCCGGTGTGATCCTCAATCTGGTCATCGGCCAGGGGGAGAATCTGATGACCCCGCTTCAAGCGGCCTCGTTTATGGCTGCCATCGGCAACGGTGGAACCATTTACCGGCCTCACCTGGTCGGTGAGATCCGCAGCCTCAGGGGTAAATCATTGCCCCGGAAACCCGAGGTCATCGGCCAGCTTCCCATTGCGGCCGGCAACCTGACGACACTGAAACGGGGCCTCCGGGCGGTGGTTCAGAACTCCTCGGGCACCGGCCGGCAGGCGGCGGTCAGCGGGTTCGAGGTGGCTGGAAAGACCGGAACGGCTCAGAACCCCCACGGAGAAGATCATTCCTGGTTTGCTGCTTTTGCCCCGTTGGATCAGCCTCGAATCGCCATCGCCGTGTTGGTGGAACAGGGCGGGCACGGTGGATCGGTGGCCGCACCCATCGCCGGCCGGATTATGGAGGCCTATTTGCGGGGGGGCGGGACAGAATGAGTATCGGTGCGATCAGAAGAAATGTGGATGTCTGGATGATCATGCTGGTCCTGGCGCTGTGCGGTATCGGGATGGTCACCATTTACAGTACACTGCAGGGCAGCGAGGTTTCATCGGACAGCCGATTGCATCTCAAACAGCTGTTCTGGATCGCTCTGGGGCTGGTGGCCATGGTCTTGACAGCGATGGTGACCTATAAAGCCTATTATGTCCTGGCTCCCATATTCTATCTGCTTTCTTTGATTTCACTGGGTCTGCTCTTCTTCCAGGGAGATCGGGTGGCGGGGGCGAATCGATGGTTGAACTTTGGCGGTTTTTCCTGGCAGCCGGCTGAGCTGGCCAAGGTGGCCACTATTTTCATGCTGGCCCATTATCTTTCCGGGCGGAAAATCGCTGCGGGAAGCATTAAACCTTTTTTACCGGCCCTGGGACTGGTGGCCTTGCCTGTGTTGTTGATCATACAGCAGCCGGATCTGGGAACCTCCCTGGTTTTTCTGGCCATCCTGGTGTCCATGTTTTATGGGGCCGGGATGAAGCCGGTCGACCTCTTCCTTCTGCTTTCTCCGGCCCTGAGCCTGGTGTGCGCCTTCCATCTGGCCTCCTGGATGATCTTCATCCTGGTGCTGCTGGTGATGCTCTACCGAGCGCGACCGCGCTTTCTTACCACGGCGGTCATTTTTCTGACCAATTTCGCCGTCGGCATCATTACGCCGATCCTGTGGCGGGGACTCCATGAATATCAGCAGAAACGAATCCTGGTTTTTCTGGATCCGGGAAGGGATCCGCTGGGCGCCGGTTACCAGGTGATCCAGTCGAAGGTGGCGCTGGGTTCGGGTGGATTCCTGGGCAAGGGATTTCTTCAGGGGACTCAAACCAAACTGGCCTTTCTGCCCGCCCAGCATACCGATTTCATCTTCTCCGCCTTTGGGGAGCAATTCGGTTTTATCGGAAGCCTGCTGGTCCTGACGCTGTTTTTGCTGTTTATCATCAGAGGTTTGAGGTCCGCCCAGATGGCCCGCAACCAGTTTGCCTCGCTGATCGCCATGGGAGCCACAGCCGTCTTCTGTTTTCATATTTTCGTCAATCTGGGCGTTGCCACGGGCATTATGCCCGTCACCGGGCTGCCGCTGCCGTTTATGAGCTACGGCGGGTCAGCCATGATCACCAACCTGATGCTGGTGGGGCTTCTGCTCAACGTTCGCTATCGCTGGCAGGAGTATTAATCGCCGGGAGGTCTCCATGTATCCGGTGCTGTACCGTATCGGCCCCTTCGCGCTTCGATCGTATGGCGTGCTGTTGGCGCTGTCCTTTTTTCTCGGCATCCTTCTGGCCAGCCGACGACTGAGAAATATGGGCGGCGACGGCGCCAAGATGATCGATCTGGCCGTGGTTATTATCATCGCCTCCATCGTCGGATCGCGCCTGTTTTATGTCATCTTTCACCTGGACGAATTCGCGGGGCAAGCCCTGGATATCATCAATCCCTTCAATAATCCAGAAGGCATCGGTATCGCCGGCCTGTCGATGGATGGCGGTGTCTTTTTGGCCATTCTCTGCGGGCTGCTGTATCTCCGGCTGGCCAAACAGCCGGTGCTGTTAACCCTCGATGCTATGGCGCCTTCTTTTGGTCTGGGGATATTCCTGACCAGAATCGGCTGTTTTCTCAATGGCTGTTGTTTCGGCAAGCCCTGCTCGACCGGGTTGGGCATCACGTTTCCTTCCGAGAGCCTGGCCGGATGGCAGTATCCCGGTCTTCCCCTGCACCCGACCCAGCTCTATAATGCCGCCGGGGGATTGATCATGCTCGGTCTGCTGCTGTGGCTGGAGCGATACCGGACCTTTCGCGGGTTTACTTTTCTTCTGGCCGTGATGCTGTATGGTATCCTCCGGCTGATCGTGGATTTCTACAGGCACTTCGAAGAGAACGTGTTCGTATTTCGCATCGGCGATATTGCCCTGACCGCCAACCAGGTGATCAGCGGCCTGGCCATGCTAACGGCGTTGATCCTGTTTATCTGGTTTCAAACCCGTGGCCGTGCCCGCCGCAGCTCGGCGACGGCCGGTTAAACAGAGGGCTCCGCTTTAACCGCTGGGAAAGACATCATGGCGAGCGGAATTCGATTCACGGTCGGTTTTATCAGAGCGCTGGCGAGCGGCCTGCTGGATTTCATCTATCCGCCATTCTGCGGGATCTGCGGACAGCGCCTGACAGATGGAGAAAAGAACATCTGCCGGATGTGCTGGGGATCCCTGGCGGTTATTGAGCAGCCTTACTGCCGATTGTGCGGCCTTCCCCTGGATTTGTCCGGTCCGGTCTGCCCCGTCTGCCGTTCCCGTCAGCGCCATTTTTCCTTCGCCCGTTCCTTCGGGATTTTCGACGAACGCCTCCAGCGAATCCTGCATCTCTTTAAATATCGCCGCCGGCGAAGCCTGGCCGAACCGCTGGCCCAGATGCTGCTTTTGGTGATTCGGCAGGACCGGCGTTTCGAGGCCATGGAAGCCATCGTTCCGGTTCCCCTGCACAGCGCCAAAGCTCGTGCCCGGGGATATAATCAAAGCGAACTGATCGCCGCCCGGCTGTCTCGAAAAGCCGGTATCAATCTGCTGAAGGATGTCTTGCTTCGGGTGAGAAACACTCCCTCACAGTCCAGCCTGGGATTGACCGAGAGAGAGAAAAATGTACGGGATGCTTTCCGGGTGAGGGATTCGAAAGCGATCTCGGGAAAGCGCCTCATCCTGCTGGATGATGTTCTTACCACCGGGGCCACAGCCGATGCCTGCGCCGGGGTCCTTCTCAAAGCCGGTGTGAAGGAGCTATGCGTATTGACCGTGGCACGAACACCGGAGCCAAGAGTCCCTACAGGAACCTCCTGAGATGGCCATCTTCCCCCTGTACAGAGATTTTTTCCGATTCCTAAGGGCGATCCAGACCGGCCGCGATCGCTGGCAGATCTATCAGGAACTCTATATTGATCCCCACAGAGATTTCTTCAAGGCCTATTGGACCGCCTTTTTTCCGCACATCGATGCAGCCACCTTCAAAGATCGAGTCAGACGGGTTCGGCCGGGTCATTATGCGGCCCTGTCAGATCTTATCGCCCACAGCGATCTCAGCCGAACGGTCGCCGATACGCTCGGGCTCTGTCAGAAACGTTTGCCCGACATTCCCCGGCCGGATGTGTATCTGATGGTGGGCTTCTTCAGCGCCGACGGATTCGTCGTCACCCTCAGGGGGGCTCCCGTCATCGGTATCGGCCTGGAGAGGTATCGGGATTTCCATCTTCTGAGCATCATCCTGGCCCATGAATTCTGCCATTATGCCCGGCACCTGACTCTGGGACTCAACCGGTCGGGTTGCTCGGAGCATCTGAACCGTATTTTGTTCTCGGAGGGCCTGAGCGTCTGTTTTTCACGACAGGTATTTCCCGAACGCCCGCTTTATGATCATCTGCTCATGTCTCGCCAGCGGTTGAACTGGTGCCAGAGAAACGAGCAGATGTTGTTGGCTCTGATCCGGGAACGGCCTTACTCCGATCAGTTGATCCCGGTGCTCTTCGGCGCGAGCAGTTTTTTTAACGGTATTCCGCCCCGGGCGGGGATGTATCTGGGCTATCGCCTGGTGGAGGAGACGCTGACCAAAAGAGGTCCGGAGGCCTTTCCGGAGCTGTTGACGATCCGCGATGTCTCGGCTATCTGGCCGCCGCTGAGCACGTCCTGTTGAACCGGCATCGATTTTCCGGCCATCGTTCTGGCATCCTTGTTGTTACAAACATCGTTTGTCTGCCGTTCATGGGCGGCGAAACCTTCCCGGCTGAATGTTCGTATCGATGAGTGGAGATGAGCGGGTGAGAGATGTTCAGGTAAGTGTTCCTGCATCATCGGTTCTGCCGGCTGAAGAGACTCTCACATCAGGGGAGAAAGAGAGCCTCATCCTGGCTACGTTTGCCGATGGCACCGAGCAGCTCCGGCATGCCATCTTCCTGGCAGAGAGCGTCCGTACATTCGCCGGCCGATATCGGCACTGCCCCATCTGGGTTTTCGTGCCCCGGGGCGATGCCGGATGCTCTGAGGAATTACGGGCCCAATTGAGGGAACAGCGAGTGGAGCTTCACGAAAGCGCGGCACCTGCCGAAGCGGTGTGGTTCTATTATGCTCGGAAGGTATTCGCCGCTGCTCAGGCGGAGGCGGAGACGGAGGGGCAGGGTAGGATCCTGGTCTGGCTGGATGAAGATACCATCGTCCTGCAGGAGCCCAAAGCGTTCATTCTTGATCCGAACCGTTCTTTAGCCTACCGACCGGTCATGCACAGGAATATCGGCTCGCTGTATTCGGAACCGCCGGATGCTTTTTGGGTCCGCATCTACGAAAGACTGACAATTAACGAAGAAGCCATATTTCCAATGGTCACGCCCGCTGACGGAGATACCATCCGACCATACTTCAACGCCGGTCTCCTGGTCGTACGTCCGGAAAGAGGCATCCTGCGACGCTGGGCTGAGGATTTTACGGTGCTATTCAGCGATACGGTTCTGATCTCCATGAGCCGGCAGGACGAGTACAAGAGGATCTTTCTTCACCAGACGGCCCTGGTGGGAGCGATCCTCAATGTATTGTCAAGAGAGGAGATGCTGGAACTCTCCCGGCAATACAACTATCCTCTCTTTTTCAAAGAGATGTACGGAGCAGCGGAAAAGTTCGATTCTCTCGAGGGGGTGGTCACTCTGCGATACGATGTGTATTTCCGCCATCCCGCCCCGGATTGGAGGGAGTGGCTGAAGGGACCGCCTGAGAAGGTTAAATGGCTTGGTGAGAGACTGGGAAAATCGTCCGTCCGGCATCAGCCCCCGGGCTACTCGAAATGAACCTCCGGGGGAGTGGCGGCCGCCTCCGGAGCCTCGAAGAA
>CAZOYL010000017.1:8860-31399 GCA_964584035.1 uncultured Gemmatimonadota bacterium
GTTCATCGTAAGGAAATTCCGTTACGAGGGTCGAGCCTTCGTTTCCTGCAGCACCCAATAGAAAGCCCGTTTTCTCCTTCAGTGGAGAAAACGGGCTGTTTGTATCTGCTTCTGAGGCTTCCGTCTACTCGAAATGAACCTCCGGGGGAGTGGCGGCCGCCTCCGGAGCCTCGAAGAATTCGGCTCGCTGGAAGCCGAACAGCCCGGCGATGAAGTTCGTCGGAAAACGGCGGATGGTCTGGTTATACATCTGAACGGCTTCGTTATACCGCATGCGCTCAGTGGCGATGCGGTTCTCGGTGCCGGCCAGCTCGTCCTGCAGGCGGATGAAGTTCTGGTCTGATTTCAACTGCGGGTAGTTCTCGACGACCACCAGGAGGCGGGAAAGGGCACTGGTCAGCTCGTTGTTGGCCTCGATTTTCTCTCCGACCGTCCCGGCTCCGCCGACCCTGGACCGGGCCTCGGTAACCCGGATGAAGACCTCCCGTTCCTGCTTGGCAAATCCCTTGACCGTTTCCACATAGTTGGGTATCAGATCATAACGCCGCTGCAACTGGTTTTCCACCTGTGCCCAGGCGGCGTTGACGGACTCATCCAGGCCCACCAGCCGGTTGTATATGCCCACAGCCGACAGGATCAGGATCAGGCCGATGACCACGATAACGGCCGCCACCGCCAGCACCCAGACCCAGGCTTTTCCTCTCTGGTTCATGTTGATACATCCTCCTGTTTCAGGTTCATCTTATCCACTGCGTCGCTCAGGGTTTCAAGCTCGGTGACATAACTTCCGAATAATTCATTCAGTTGCGCGGCAGGAAGCTTGGCGCTGCCTTTCCTGATGTCAAGAAGACGGAGAAAGGTCGCGGCGTTCAACTCGAACCCGGCAGCTGCTTTCTGAACGATCTCCTTCTTGGTCCTGGGAATGGGGTGTTTCTTCAGATAGAGCAATCCCTGAAAGATAGAGATGAAGGTGGTGATGGATCTGGTGATGATCTTTCGCAGGGCCCTCGTTTTTCCCTTCGATTCCAGGTAGGCCTGGCGGAGATGCAGCAGCTTGCCCTTCAACTCCCGTTCGCATTGGACCCGAACGTCTTCGGGGTGAAAGTCGAGATCCTGAAGGACATCCTTTCCAAACACCAGCTGATAATTCGCCTTCATGTCCAGAAACTCGATGGGGTAGGAGTCCAGGGAATCGCGGATATCGTTTTCGGTCATGAACAAAGGTGTATTGACCCTTCGCCGGCGCCAACTGGCAGCCAGTTTCATGCCTCGGCCGAGGGATTGGACCGAAGTGTCCTTGAGAACCACCAGAAAGTTGATGTCCGAGGTGCCGGGACGATATTCTCCAGTGGCACCACTGCCGTATAGCACGATGGAGATCAGATCCTCGCCGAAGATTTCCTTCAGATCACGGCTGAAATCAGCGAAGATATCCTGCGGATGTTTCGGTGCTTTGGCCATCTCAAACCCGCCTCCTGACGGTGCGGCTTAAAATCCGCGACTGACGCCTCCTCCTCCGCTCATGCCCCCGCCAAATCCTCCGAAGCCGCCGCCGAATCCGCCGCCGCCGAATCCGCCGCCGAATCCGCCACGCCCCCTGGGCATTCCGCCCAGGAGCAGGAGTGGCAACAGTCCCATGCGGCCCCCGAAGATGGAAAAGATAATCAGGATGATCAGGAAAATGGGGATGCGAAAAGGTCGAGTCCCTTCGGTCCCCGGAGGTGGTGTGGGGATTGGTCCTTCCAGCGAAAGCTGTACCCCGGCATCCTTGGCGATGACCTCGGCGATAGCCACAGTTCCTGAATAGAATCCCTCGCCGTATCGGCCCTGGCGCAGAAAGGGTATGATCTTCTGGTCGGTGATCTGGCCCAGCAGCCCATCGGGCAGAATACCCTCCAATCCATAGCCGGTCTCGATCCGGAAACGCCGCTCCGCCAGGGTGAGAAACAGGAGGATGCCGTTGTCTTTATCTTTCTTGCCGATGCCCCAGGTCTCGAACAGCTCTGTGGCATAGAGTTCCTCGCTCTCGCCGCCGATGTCGGGCATGGTCACCACGGCTATCTCGGCCCTGGTCTTGGTCTCTATCTGGGCACAGACGGCCGAAATACGGGTTTCTTCGGCTGCGGTCAGGATATCGGCATAATCGCTGACGTAGCCGAGAGGCTGCGGGAACCGATCGGCCTGCGGTTCCTGGAGCTGGATCAGGGGCAGAAGAAGAATGCCGATGCCGGTGAGAAGCGCCCTGTGAGTGTGTCGAGATTTCATGGTTCCTCGGCGGGAATTGGAGAATGAACCGTTCATCAAGTATAGTCACCAGGAGCCCGGCTGTCAACTTTTTTCGGAAAAAAGAGGCCCTTCCTCCAGAAGCAAATGGAGGAAGGGCTCTCAGGGAGTAGCTGTCAAAGCGTCGGTTGAAGCGTCAGTCTTTAGGTGCGGGGGGAATGAAACCCTCCTTCATCATCGTCATCGTCTGCCCCCGGGCGCGCTTGATGATCTTCGCAGCCGTTTTAAAGAGCTCATCCCGGTCCACGGTGATCCGGGCGACGCCCTGCTCGATGGCCTTCATCCCGACGGCCACGGCCTCCCGGGGGAAGACCTCCCACTCGTCCATGGTGGGAATCAGGTAGTCTTCTCTGAGGCCGGTGTCCTCGGCGCATTTGGCCAGCTCCTCGGCGGCCGCGATGCACATCTCGTCGGTGATGGTCCGGGCCATCACATCCAGAGTGCCGCGGAAGATACCGGGGAAGCCCAGAGAGTTGTTGACCTGGTTGGGGAAATCGGATCTTCCGGTGGCCACCACGGCGGCCCCAGCCTCTTTGGCCTCCCAAGGCCAGATTTCCGGAATGGGATTGGCGCACACGAAGACAATGGGGTCCTTGGCCATCTGGGCGATCCACTCTTTCTTAATGGTGTCCGGGCCGGGCTTGGACAGAGCGATCAGCACATCGGCCCCTCTCATGGCGTCGGGAATATCGCCGATGATGTTGTCCTTATTTGTTTTCTGACACATCTCCCATTTTTCTTTGTACTTCTCCTGCAGCTCCGTGCGGCCCTTGTGCAGGGTGCCCTTGGTGTCTACCATGACGAAGTTCTCCGGATCGAATCCGGCGGCGATCATCACCCGGGCGATACAGATATTGGCGGCGCCGGCGCCGACCATGGCCACCTTGACACTGTTCATCTTGCGGTTGGTCAACTTGAGGGCGTTGATCAGCCCGGCCACAGTGACAGCAGCGGTACCCTGCTGGTCGTCGTGCCACACGGGGATGTCCATCTCGGCCCGGAGAGTGTCCAGGATCCTGAAGCACTTGGGCTGGGAGATGTCCTCCAGGTTGATGCCTCCGAAGGAGGGCTGCAGCAACTTGACTGTCTGGATGATCTGGTCGGCATCCTTGGTGCCCAAGCAGATGGGAATTGCATCCACGCCGCCGAGATATTTGAACAGCAGACCCTTGCCCTCCATGACCGGCAGGCCCGCTTCGGGACCGATATCGCCCAGCCCCAGGACACGAGTGCCGTCGGAGACGACCGCGACGGTATTCCACTTGTTGGTGTGCTCCAAGACCTTCTCGGGATGTTCGTAAATGTCCATGCAGGGTTTTGCGACGCCGGGGGTATACCAGATGGCGAAGTCATTGAAGTCCCGGACACAGCACTTGGCGGTGGTCTCGATCTTTCCCCGATAGAAAGGATGCAATTTCATGGCGTCTTCGCCGGGTTTCTTTGCTTTGGCGATCAGTTCCTCTTTGGTCATCTTCTCACCCATGAATGGCTCCTCCATGAGAGTGTCGGTGATGGCAATTGGATCGGTGGTTGAAAGGTCCCCGGGCAGGGGACGATGATCATAGACACCTCCTGTTCTCTGATCTCGGTATTCATACGGCAGATCTCGTTGTCGTTCTCAGAAATAATATCGACCTGATTATTTGTGGTATTTTTCTCCCCGCAGTAGGGTCCAGGACCGATAGAGCTGTTCCGTCAGCAGAATGCGGATCATCTCATGCGTAAAGGTGAAGCGGGAAAATGATAACAGCAGGTCGGCACGCTCTTTGACGGCCTCGGCCAGACCTTCGGGGCCGCCGATGATGAAGACCATCCTTTTGGTGCCGATGAGAAGATGGCGCTGCAAAAAATCGGACAGCCGTCTGGATGTGAATTCCTTTCCCCGGCTGTCCAGCACGATCACGAAATCTCCGCCTTGAAGCCGCCGCAGGATGCGTTCTCCTTCGTCACGGAGAGCGCCTGGTCCACCCGGTGGCTTGGTCTCACGGATGACGAGCAAGTCGGCCCGGGTATATTTTCTCAGGCGATCTAATAAATCTTCTTGTAGGGCACGAAGATGATGATCTTTCGTTTTTCCGATGACGATGATGTGAATGATCAATGGTCGCTTCTACAGTTTGTAGCCGATCTTTCTAAGAAAGGCTTTTCTGGCCTCGACATCGTCAGGACCCTCTATCCCTTTGGGCGAGGCGCCGTCGATGACGCCCAGTATCCCCCGTCCCTGCTCCGATCCAGCCACGACGGCCTGTACGGGATTGGCCGTGGCGCAGAAGATGGAGCAGATCTCGGGACAGCTCTTGATGGCGCCGAGTACGTTGATGGGGAATGCCCCCTTCAGGAGGATGACGAAAGAATGTCCGGCGCCCAGAGCCTGGGCATTTCTGGCCGCTGATTCGCACAGCCCCTGATCGTTTCCCTCGACCCGGATGAGACAGGGCCCCGAGGCCTCACAGAAGGCCAGGCCGAATGATGCTTGCGGCACAGAAGAGATGAGAGCCTCGTAGAGGTCCTCGGCCGTTTTGATGAAGTGAGTCTGGCCGATGATGATGTTGGCGTCCTCGGGGATTTCCATCTGGACGACTTCAAGCTCCATGGAGGCCTCCCGATTCCGATGGTTGGCAGTTCCTCAGCATATGCTGGACAGAATTCTCCAGCTGCCTGGTAAACTGGCTGATGGTTTCTTTGCTTTCGTTCAGCAGGTGATTTCGGATGAACAGCGGCCGGCCAAAGTGGAGCCCGAGCTTGCGGCCCGGGAAATAGGCCTTATCGGTTCCGGTGACCAGGGTGGGGATGATGGGAATATCGTGAAATCCCTCGGTGTACAAATCGTAGATCACCTTGGCGGCGCCTTTTTTAAATTTCCTTATTTTTCCAGGAATGCTGGTGCCGCCCTCGGCGAAAATGCAGGCCAGCTGGCCATCCCGGAGCGCCTGCTTGAGTTCCGTGAACATGCGGCGGTCGTGGTTGCCCCGGGTCGTTGGGATGGTACCGACTCTCTGTACTCCGGGAACGATGTGCCGGGCCAGGAAATGACAGATCTTCCAGGTAAAGGGACTCAACCAGGGGTCCAGCTTGGGTGAAAGATATTCGAAAGCCATGTCGGCGCACATCTGGACATCGAAGAGTTGTTCGGTGGCCACATAGTGGAGAGGCCGGGGAGCTCGGGCGGCGATAAACAGCACATCCTTCCAGTTGAGGTGATTGGCGGTTAAAAGCCCCCCGCCGGTGGAAGGAATGTTGTTCAGACCGGTGGCGTCGACACGCATGGTGTGAAGGATCCTGGTGAGGCGGGCTTTCCATTTCCAGTATGTCAACATGTTTGTTGGCGGTTTCTCCATCTGAGCGGTTTCCCGAAAAAGATCGGCCGTCGAGGCGATTGACACCTAAAGTATTTAATTATAGCCTAGAAACTCAGAGCTGTCAACCCAAATTTTCTCCACCGGTTCGAAGCCCGGCCGTATCGCCGGAGGTCGATGGCCGGTGAACGAAAGTCGTTGTCAAGCCGAAACCTGACCATGAAAAAAGTCTTGACATTTTATTTGACAAGGTCTACATTGAATCGTGCTAAACTACAAGTGGGCAAGGGCTCTATTGAATCACGTTGCGCCCAGAGCGGATCAGATTACTCAGGGAACCTCATTGTACTCAAAGGAGGTGGTGCCATTCTTGAAGGAAGCTGTCAGGAGAGATCGTATCGTAACTTCTCGGGCACCGTTGGTGCCGCCAGTCGAACGTGGAATAGGTATGGAGGGCAAAACGATGAAAGCAGGAAAAATTTTCATGACCATCTCGTTGATGACCATCTTGCTGATGATGGTCAGCGGCGCGGAAGCCGAGATGATATTTGGTGTCAAGCCGTCCACACTGGTGCAGTCAAGCTATTTCGGTTTTCTTGCCGGCACCAACATGGTTGTCGAGTTCGGCCTGGATTACGCTCGCGTGGGCGTGACAGTGAAAGGAGAGACGGAAGGCGACTTCGGGTTCGATCCGCTCGCCCTCGATTTGGATATATCGGGCAGCATGATGATGCCTCATGCCGGTGTTAAGCTGTATTTGAAGCCGCGGGCCGCGGGGACGACCTCACCCTATTTCCTGGCCGATCTCTTCAAGGCCTTTACCTCGGTCAACCCGGGTGATGTCGATGATGCAACCGATGAACTCATCACCAATGTCGAGGAGCTGCTCAGCCCCTTCGGTCTGAATCTGGGTTTCGGGGCCGAGTATCATTTCAGCGATCGGTTCAGCATTGGCGGCGAGTATGGATTTCGTTATCTCATGTCCAGTACGAAGTTTGATGATATCGACATGGAGATTTCCACCAATCTGGGCATGACCTACGCCGCCATGACGGCCAACTTTGCTTTTTAAGGCTGAACCTTATGAACAGGGATCTGCTGGAGAGATCCCTCGTGATTTTTCATCTTTAGAAAACAGGGCCTCCACGAACTGACCGGCATCGAATCGCTCCAGATCGTCGATATTTTCCCCGATCCCGATGTGGGAAACGGGGATATGGAGACGGTCGGCAATCGCGATGACGATTCCGCCCTTGGCTGTTCCGTCGAGTTTGGCTAATACGATGCTGGAGATGCCCAGGTCGCGATGAAAGAGCCGAGCCTGGGATATGGCATTTTGCCCGACGGTGGCATCCAGGACCAACAGGGTCTCGTGGGGGCCGCTCTGTATCTGCTTGGCGATGACACGCTTGATCTTGCGCAGCTCCTCCATGAGATTCTTTTTGGTGTGCAGGCGGCCGGCCGTATCGATGATCAGGACATCTACCTGGCGTGCTCGGGCGGCCTGCAGGGCATCATAGGCCACCGCGGCCGGATCGGCCCCCGGCTGGTTCTTGACCAGTTCGAGACCCAGGCGGTCTGCCCAGATCTCCAGCTGTTCGGTGGCCGCCGGCCGAAAGGTGTCACAGGCGGCCAGCAGCACTGTCTTGCCGCTGTCTCGGTGGAGCTTGGCAAGTTTGGCGATGCTCGTCGTTTTGCCGGTTCCATTGACGCCCACCACCAGAATGATGTGGGGACCGGTGGGGGCGGTAATGACACCGGGTTCATCGATACCGGCTCCATCGACGCAAGATCTGTCGAGGCCAACTTTAGCGGCGCCTGCTGTATCGGCACCTGCTGTATCGATACCCGCTTTATCGACGCCTACTGTATCGACGCTTGCCTGAAAGATCTCCAGAACATTCTTGCGCAGCAACTCCAGCACGTTTTCGGGGCCCGGATGGGGAAGATTGCGGATCTGGCGCTTCACGCCATCCAGGAGTTTGAGAGAGGTTTCCACTCCTACGTCTCCACGGATGAGGATTTCCTCCATCTGTTCCCAGAGCTCATCGTCCAGGGTTTTATGGCCCCGTATGGTCTGGAGCAGATTACTGAGGAGGTTCTCCCGGGTTCGGCCGAGACGGTTTTTTAGTTTCGCGAGCAGCGCCATGGCAGTCCTGTATGTCGATGGTGATCTCCGCCGGTTGCCGAAACAGAGTCGTCAATAATCTAGTTGACGCTTTCTCCCGCCTGGCGAAGGTTCACGGAGACGACCTTTGAAATACCCGATTGCTGCATGGTGACGCCGTAAAGAGCGTTGGCGGCCGCCATGGTGTTCTTGTTGTGGGTGATGATGATGAACTGAGAATTCTCGCTGAGGGTTTGCAGCATGGATACGAAACGGCCGATGTTGGCATCATCCAGGGGAGCATCGACCTCATCCAATACGCAGAAAGGGCTGGGTTTGACCTGATAGAGGGCAAACAGCAGGGAAATGGCTGTCAGGGCTTTCTCACCTCCCGATAGCTGTGCGATGTGGCGCAGTTTCTTGCCCCCGGGACAGGCGAAGATTTGAATGTCGGATTCCAGAGGATCTCTTTTCCCATTGAGGATCAGATTGGCCTCGCCGCCGTTGAACATCTGTTTGAAGACTATCTTGAAATTGTCGCTGACCTGCTTGAACGTTCCGGAGAAGAGAGTTCTGGCTCGACGATTGAGATCGGCGATGACATCATTGAGATGCTTTTCCGCCTCGAGAAGATCCTCCCTCTCGGTGGTCAGAAAATCGAAACGCTTTTTCTGCGTCTGGTACTCCTCCAGGGCGGCCATATTGACAGGGCCCATCGTGTCAAGCCGATTGCGCAGGAAGTGAATACGTTCCTCTCTCTGTGACGGGTCCATGGCTGCCGCTTCGTCCTCATCGGGCGATGCGAAGGTTTTCAGATCCACTTCGTATTCCGACTCGATCCGTTCCAGCAACGATTGCTCCTTAATCTGAAATTCGGCCAGCTGAAGCTCCAATTGATGGATCTCGCTCTGGGCTTGTTCACGCTTCTGCTGGTCGATCTTCCTGTTCGCTTCAAGTCCTTGCAGCTCATCGCGCAGCTTCGTGGTTTTGGCATCAAGAGCCTGCTGCTTTGTTTGAAGCTCCTGCCTCTGGGTCTCCAGTTCGTGATGCTCTCTCTTATGATGCTCGATCTGTTGATCCAGCTGTTTCACTCGAGCGCTGATCTGCTCGATTTCTTTCCTGTGGTTTGCCAGTGTGGACTGCAGCTCCGTTCCGATCTGTTGCCAGCGGCTCTCTTCCGCTTGAATCTGAGCCTGGCGCCCTTCAAGGGATACCAGCTCTATACGTGCCTCACCGGCCGTTTTCATGGCGGCCCGGGAAGACTGCTCCAGGGCACGAGCCTCTTCCTCTAATTCGTGAAGGTGAGTTTTTTGCTCTTCCAGTTGGGCATCGACTTGAGATAACTGCTGCGTCATCTGTTCCGCTGCGCCCTCGGGAGCATCGGATTGCCGGGAGAGTTCCTTTTGCTCAGCCTCCAGAGTGGCTCGCCGCTCCAAATGCATCTTGGATTGGAGGCGTTCTTCCTGAAGTCCTTTTTCCATGGGTGTCGTTTCCGCCCGATGAGATTGGAGAATTTCCTCCAATTGGGCGGTGCGCTCAGCCTGCTTCTCTGCCCGGGTTTTCGCCTGTGAATATTCCTTCTCCAGCAGTTCGGCCTGACGGGATAATTCATCTACAGCCGACTCTTCCTCCCGGAGCCGTTTCTGGCGGTCCAGGAGTCCGGCGTTTTCCGGGATGTGTCCGCCCTGGAGAAATGCCGGAGGTTTGTGGACATCGCCTTCGAGAGAGACCAGGGTGGGCATGGGAAGGCCGTCCTCGGCCGGCTCGAACAGATGCGGTTTCAGCTGATCCACGATGAGGACCTGGCCCAGCAGGAATTCCACCGCCGGACGATGCTGCGGAATGCAGCTGATCACATCCGGTGCCCAGGAAAGAGCTCCCTCACGTGAGAGCATCTCGGCAGATCTCGCGGCCGCTGCCAGGCGTTTCGATTCCTCCAGAATCAGGAAGCTGGCCCGTCCGGCCTTGCGGCTGCGCAGATGTTCGATGGCCTTCAGGGCGGTTTGCCGTTGCTGAACGACGATGTACTGCGCGGCTTGTCCGAGAACTGCCTCGATGGCTGGAATATAACGTCCCTCTGTTTCCAGAATATCCGCCACCGTTCCGATGATGCCCGTCAGATGAGACAGATCGGTAAGCACCGATTTCACGCCCAGCTGATAGCCTTCATAGGTTTCCATGACGCCGCGGAGAGCCTCCAATCGGCTGCGGTGCAGCTCAAGCTGGCCGCGATGCTTTTGAAGACCGGCGGTTCTTTCCTCCAGCTCCGCCGCTATTTTGGTTCCCTTCTCACGGGCTTGGCGAAGTTGTTCTTCGAGCTTGGCGGCCTCCTGTTCCCTTTCCTGCAGCTGTTTCTCGAGACTCCCGGCAGAGACCGTTATCTCTTCCAGCCGATGGTCGATGCGCTGGAGTTCACGGGCGATGTCCAGCGCTCTCTGCTGCGATGTTTCCCGGCCGCCGCCCAGGGAGATAAGCTGCTGGCGAAGATCGCTCTTGCGTTCTATTAGACGGGCCACATGATCGCGAAGGCGCTCCAGGTCGTTCCGTCTCTCTATCAGCCGGCCATCCAGATCTGAGAGTTCTCCCTCTCGTTCTTCCAGCATCTTGCGGGCGGCTGAGATGTGCTTTGACAGTTGATCCTTTTTGGCGGTTCGTTCTTCTCCTTCACGACCGAGAGCAAGGTGTCTCTCCTCCAGACGTTCCACCTCCGATAGTAAACGAGTCCGTTGCGTCACGCGCCCCTCTCGCCGTTCTCCATTGACCAGCATCTGCTCGTTGAGCTGGTGGATAGCCTGGTCCTGTTGCGACAACTGAAGGCCAAGGGATGCTGACTGTTTCTCGTGACCGGACAACTCCTTGCGGAGCTGATTCTCACGTTCCTCCTGGATTTTCAGATGCTCCTGAGTGCCGCCGGCTCTGGCTCTGGCCTGGTTCAATTCGGCGGCCAGCCGTTTTTGCGCATCCATCTGGTGATGATAGCGAACAGAGGCCTGAATCAATTCATGCTGCTGGAGCTCCTGGGTATATCGTTGGTAACGTTCAGCTGCAGCCGCCTGCCGGTTGAGCGATCGAACGCCCTTTTCCACCTCGTCGATGATGTCTCCCAACCGCAGGAGGTTATCCTTTGTCCTGGCCAGTTTTCTGAGGGCTTCACGGCGGCGGGCCTTATACTTGGCGATTCCGGATGCCTCTTCGAATAAAACTCGAAGAGAATCGGCCTGTCCTCCCAGGATCGATTCTACCATGGGCAGCTCGATGACCGAATAGGCGTGCGGAGCCATGCCCGTATCCAGAAAAAGATCGACGATATCCTTGCGGCGGCAGACGGTTTTATTCAGGAGATATTCGCTTTCTCCGGAACGGAACAGACGCCGGGTGATCATCACTTCCGAATATTCATTGGGCAGAACGCCGCGCGTATTGTTGATGGTGAGAGAAACCTCGGCCATATTGAGGGGTTTCCGTTGCGCTGTCCCGTTGAAGATGACGTCTTCCATCTGTTCGCTGCGCAGCAGGGTGGGTTTCTGCTCTCCCAGAACCCACCGAATAGCGTCCACAATATTGGTTTTCCCACATCCGTTGGGGCCCACGATTGCAGTGATTCCCTCGCCGAACTTCAGGTTCAGCTTCGCTGGAAAGGATTTGAATCCGTACATTTCCAGGTGATTGAGAAACATCCTCTGTTTCTCCTCAACAAAATCATGGGGGTTGCTACCGGTCGGGTCCAATCTGTAGTGTTGGATCTAAAATATATGATCCGGTGGCTCAGGTCAAGACATTTCAATTTCCTCGGACAGCGCCCGGCCGACGCTGTCTGCGGCCCATGAGCCATTGAACAGCCTGGAGATGAAACACAAGGCCAGCCGGCATCACAGCCGGCTGGCCTGCCAATCCGGTGGGGAGAGGGACGGAGAAAAATGATGGCCGCTGCTGGAAAGGACCATGCGAAAAAGGATCATGATGTGAAGATACCGATATCCCAGGCCATTTTAAAGTTGCACCGATCGCATTCCTCTCGGCCGCAGAACTCCTCATGTTTGCATAGAAGCCAGCATTTCTGAGCCAGACTGCGCCGGACAATACAGTCGTGCTGTTGACAACTGTGGTATTCCCAGCAATGCAGTCCGCGAATGCGATCGGCCGCTCTCCGCGGCTCATGACGGCGATCGTGTCTCCGCCGTTCCTTTCCCGGCCAGGGTTTGATGTTCGGTTTTTTTTCGGCCATGGCCGATACTCACCTTTGTGATGGTGTCAGGGGCGAAGCCTTCTCATAACTGAATTTCGCCATTCAGATCTGTGAGACGGTTGACTTCCTGAGGTGTCAGGGTCATAACGTAACCGTACCAGTTGTCCACGACAGTTGTGCATAGCCGTTCCCATTCTTTGGCCGGCAACAGCTGAGCTTTGAGAGCCAGACGCAGCCGGGTTTGCAGGGCCAGCTGCCCGGAAGAATCCGGAGGTTCTGCCTCGCAGAGCATCAGGTTGCGCAAGACGGTGAAGAGTTCCTGCTCCTGTTCCTCTGAGCATCCTCTGACGGCGGCGATTTCCAGAATGCCTTCCAGATATGTTCGGCGATGCCGCCAGTTCTCCACAGTCGCCAGGGAGGCAGTGAGCAGCGGATTCGTCTCCGCAATGACGGCCTTTATACCGTTCCATTGAGAGGCTTCCAGCGGCTGGAGCGCTCCGCAGCTGGTTAGCTTTTTCTCGATCCCGGTGGGGATGGTATTGGTGGCCACCAGGTGTGAGAGCGGTACCGGATTGGGAATAGCCTCGAGCAGCTGCAGTTCCACGGCCAAGCCCTGGTCGGTGAGATAGCCCTGGGTATTAAGGACTCCCAGACAGGTAGCTACCTTCTGGGGGAGGGTGAATCCGACGAAGGGATCATAGATGTGTGCCTCTTCCCGAAGGATCTTTTCCTGTGACGGAGCCTTCCGACAGATCCACAGCAGAGGCTTTCTCTTCTCACCGGCCGCAGAGGTAGTGAAGAAGGATGACCAGTATGTTCGGCTCTCGGCCAGGCCCCAGACTTTTATCATTTTGATCCCAATCTTCTAAAAGAAGCGTCGATTCAAAGGGATTCCGGCGGCTCTTATTCAGAGGTTCCGAATCCTCACATGGACACTATATCACAACTCTGAATTTTTGTCAAGAAAAAAATATTTTATGAAAAAGTCAAGTAAAAAACACAGGGAAGAATGTTGCACACAAGCCGGTTTTTACGTTCCTGGAGGTGGGAGGGGATAACGATTCGGTCTTCCTCTAGGTAAACGTGGATAGAGCCTGGTCAGGGCGTGGAAGCGGCTCAGAAAGACGACCAGGGCGACGGCGCCGAAGACCGCGATGAGGAGAGGAATAGTTCGGTAAGCCGAATGCCGGGCGTAGAACTGGCTCAAACAGAGGATGGCGAGATTATGAACGCTATGGGCCGCCATGCCGACCGGCAGAGAGTTGGTTCGCATGACCACATATCCCATGAGCAAACCCAGAAGACTGACCGGGATAAAACGAATCCGACCGTGTAGCAGGCCGAAGGTCACGGCCGCGATAAGAATGCCGGGCCAGTGGCCGACGGTTCTCTCCAGGCTTCCCTGGAAAATCCCCCTGAAAAGCAATTCCTCTGCCAGGGGAGCGATGAAGACCAGTACCAGACCAACGATGGCGATGTCCGGAGCGCTTTGCAGGCGAAAGATGTCCCGAAAAAACATCTCCTCCTGTTCCAGCAATTCAAGCAGGTGCTCCGGTATGAGGCCGGATCGCAGCAGCCACTCGAAAGCGCCGCTGGCCAGGAGAGTAAATGATAGAGCGGCGCCGGTTGCCGAGATCATGCCGGTCAGGGGGATGGCTCGGAGACGAAGAGTATCTCCGGGGCGGGGACTGATCCACAGGACGGTCACCACCGCGGGTAGGAACATGCCCAACAGGATGGACGTGGCCACGGCCAGGTTCTTTCCCATGATGATTCGTGCGGCCTGGTGAATGGGAACCTGCAGGAGTATGCAGCCAACCAGGAGGCAGATGGCCGTCGGCAGTTGAAGGGTGATTCCGGGCTCGCCGTCAAACCGGAATGCGGACAAGGATCCTCCGTCCGGAAGAATAACTGGGGAGGAAAAAGAGGGAAGAGGTTCGGCGATCGAGAGGGTGATCGAAAGACTTGAACCGATACCCGATCGAATCCGCCGTTTTTCCGATAACGGCGGGGATCAAGATTGCCCTGCCGGGGAGGCTGGTGGTGAGGGCTGAAGCGATGCGGACTAGGAGTTCTGAAGAAACTCCATGTAGAAGTCTTCGTGGTGCGGATCAAGCTCTAGGAGCAAATCTAAAACTTCCTCGCGCCGGGGGGCGTCGGCGAAGAGTTCGCCGATCTCTCGATAGTGATGGGTAAAAAATCTGGCTGTCTCTTCCTGCAGGTGGCGGGCCCATTCCTCTTCCACTTCATCCCGGAGAATCTCCTCGATCATGATCAGCGCCGATCGACAGTATTCACGAGCCTCCTCCTGTCGTTCATTCTCCCAGAGTTGGAGAGCGCGAAAATAGACGGCCAGCATTTTCCGGTAAGGCAGGTTTTCCTCAGCCATGATCCTTTCCAACTCATCGAAACGGCGGTTCCATCCCCGGTAGAATTCGCTGAACAGACCTTCCTGAGCGACTTCCTGAGCTCGCTTAAAATGGGGATCGCCCCCCAGGGTGGATCGTTTGTCCATCTCCCCGCCGACAATGAGAAAGGCATAGTAATCCAGGAGTCCGGTCAGGGAATGATAGATCACGGCATCGTGCTCCAGACGTTCATCCGGCTGGTAGGCAAAATGGCAGTCCTTGTCGAGATACTGAAGATCGTAATCATTAGAGGCATGGATGCGGGCGCCGTAGCGATCCTCGAAACCGACGCTCTCATCCACCAGATACATGCGAAAAGTGAAGGGGATGGGGGGTCCCTCGTATTCCTCGAGCCATTCTCCGTCACGGAAATAATCTTCCAGATCCATCTGGAGATTTTCCAGTCTCTCCCGCTTCTCGAAGGGCAGCAGCTCGGTATACAGTTCCACGGTGGCATCCAGCTGCTCAGCCTGGGCCGCAATGATCGAGCTGATCACCATCGAGACACACAGGATTATTAAGCTGAGCCGCCCGAATCGGCGGTGGGTCTCAAGATCGATATGTCCAGTGTTTGGAGAACCCATAATTATCCTCCTGAACCATTTGGCATGCTGTCATCTGATCCGGTCCGGTCGGGGGGCAACATCTTTCCGTCTAATGAATAATGGATTCCAGCCCCCTTGTCAAGAGAGATTTTTCCCTCAGATAGACGGGGCACGAACAGGAGTCCGGGGAGGTTCGCTGACGACGGCCTTCCCGGCACCCGAGGTTTTCCTTGACAATCCGGCAGTGTCATCGTACATTTTTTGATTCCTTCTATCAGGGACGGTGCCATGATCGTTATCCGGGATGATATCTGCGACCATTGCGGCACCTGCGCGAGCGTTTGTCCCCGGGATGCCATCATTCTCGGCTGCGAGGATATCCGCGTTCTGGAGGACCGTTGCGATCGCTGCCGGCGGTGCCTGATCGTCTGTCCCGTCCGGGCCGTGGAGGATGTCTCTTGAGAGCCGATGAACGTGCAGAGGTGGTTGTGGTCGGAGCCGGCCCCGCCGGTCTTCTGGCCGCTCTGACCCTGGCCAGGGAGGGGCGCGATGTCATCCTGGTGGACCGGAAACAGCAAGTGGGTGTTCCGGTCCGCTGCGCCGAGGGCGTCGGCCGGGAGGCTCTCCAGGAGTATGTTCCTCTTCGTCCGCAATGGATCTCAGCCACCATTAAAACCGTGCGCCTGGTTGCTCCCAGCGGGGAATATGTTCAACTTAGCCGCCGTATGGACGGACTCGTTCTGGATCGGGTGGCTTTTGAGGAAGATCTGGCTCAACAGGCTGCTGCCGCGGGCGCACGAATGTTCCTGAACACCTGTGCCGGCGGATTGCTCATGGGCCCGAACGGCGTCGAGGGTCTTCGCCTGGAGTGCGACGGGCGGCACCGGCGAATCTGTTGCCGCCTGGTCATCGCCGCCGACGGGGTCGAATCCCGCGTGGCTCGCTGGGCCGGCATCGACACCGCCCTGGCGCTGAAAGATGTCGAGACCTGTGCGCAGTACCTGATGGAGGATATCGATGTCGATGACACCCGGTGCGACTTTTTCTTCGGCCGCCGGTCAGCGCCGGGTGGCTATGCCTGGGTTTTTCCCAAGGGTTCTGGCCGGGCCAATGTTGGGTTGGGCATCTCCGGCCGAGAGGCGGCCGGATGTTCCGCCGGAGAGCTTCTCGATCGATTCGTCGCCAAGCGCTATCCGCAAGGCAGGAAGGCTCGATTCATGGCCGGCGGCGTACCGGTCAGCCGGTCTCTGAAAAAGCCCTATGCCTCCGGCCTGCTGGTGATCGGGGATGCCGCCCGGCAGGCCAATCCGCTCTCCGGCGGCGGCATCATTCCCGCCCTGGAGGCTGGCCGGCTGGCTGCTCAGGTGGCCCATCGGGCTCTGTCTGAGGGCGATGTTTCGGAGAAGCCTCTGTCGCGCTATCGGACGGCCTGGAACAGGTCCCTGGGCCGTTCCCAGAACAGATACTATCGTCTCAAAGAGGCGGTCAGCCGGATTCCCGACAAGACCCTGGAGTCTACTGCCAGGGCCCTGCAGGATGTCGATCCGGAACGGCTCACCCTGTTTCGTGTATTCGCCACCGCCCTGCGTCATCACCCTCGCCTGATCCTGGATGCCCGCTACCTTTTCCTTCCCTCGGTTTAAAATTAAGCCAAACGGCGTTGGTCAAGGCCCGGCGGGCTCGGCTGCCCAGGCCGGCCATGGCCTCAACGCGCAGATAGGCCGCCCGGCCTTGACCGCTCAAGTGTGCCGACAGCCTGGCTTCATGGGCCCCCGGGAAATCCTTTCCGCGCCGATAGGAACGGATTCTGTGCTCCTTTCCCCCGATAATGCCACGATAAAGATCGACCCGCTCCAGGGCTCCGAACTCCGCTGAGCTGCAAGCCGATATGCTCACCGTAAAACATGATCCCATCAGGCAGCTTCCCAGAGTAACCGCCTGGCCCCGTTCATCGAGCACCGTGAAGGTGACGAATGGTCCATCGGTGGTCACCGTTTCCCCATGTTCCAGGGCTCGCAGGATCTGTGACCGGTTCAGGGCCTCCGGGCAGTGCAGGTAGGTGTGCACCCAACCGAAGATCTGATCCTGTGATTCTCGCAGCGAGAGGAAGGGGAGCCGCAGTTGGCGAAAGCGGTTGAAGTTTCCATGGGCATCATTGCCCCCGATGATGTTCAAACGATGCCCCTGCAGCAGCAATCGAATCCAGCGGTCACGCCCCCTGCACAAATCACCCTTTCGGTGCCCGTTCCAGATTTGCAGGCCGGAGAGGCCGGCGCGGCCATAGTCTCCTGGACTCCAGGTTCCCCGGCGAAGCAGCAGGCGCTCCAGAAATGATCCCGGCTCTTCCGGGTGGGCCGCATAGGCCACGCCGCCGTCCCGGTGAACGTGTTCCAGCACCTGTCCGATGGACAGCGTCGGGGTGGTTCGAAGCCAGCGTTCGGCACTGTCGCCGGACCCCGGTATGAAGGTCGGTGTTCCGAAAGCCAGCAGATGGACGTTGCGCCCCCGAGCGCTTCCGCAGGAGATCTCCTCTCCCAGCAGGGGTATGAAATCGGGATGAAGGCTGCTGAGCTGTCGGATGGCGGTCTTGAGACCGTTCCATTTGCTCATGGTGGGGTCGGGTCTGGGGCCGAGACCGGGCAGATCGTCCAGATCGTAGGAATGGTCGGTGATGGCCGTCCAGCGGAGGCCGAGGGCTCGCGCCATCGTGACGATCGAATCCGGCGGTGCGCCGAATTCCACCTGATCTTCGGTGTGGGAACTGTGGACATGGGGATCGCCGGGATACCAGTTCGCTATTCCGGGCAGTGGTTCGGAGGACAGGAGTGTCCGCAGGGGGGCATGCGACAAACCCCGATAGTTATCGTTGTGAAATCGAAAGGGGCGGCCGCGACGCTGCCCGGCGAACAGGACATCCACTGAGGTGTTGCTTTGAGGAAGGTTCTCACGCGGTATTTCCAGCACCCGGTACCACAGGCGGGTGTCGAGGGTCTGAATGTTCAGGGGAAAGGTTTTTTTCCACAGTTCTCCGTGCGGCCAGCGGACGGTGACCGTGACGGACTCCAGGGTAATGGGATACCGGTGGGCATCTTTGATCAGGCAGAGCACCGGAAGTGGTCGTCCGGGATCGACGCGCCAGGGCAGGTCGGCCAGGATCTCCGGATAGTCCCCGCGCACCAGGCTCAAGCCCAGGGGAAGGGTGTAGTGGATCTCCGCATACAGGGCCAGAAAAAGCGATGGCAGGCAGAAAGACGGTCCCATGAGATGCTCTCGGAAGCTGAAGCCGGCGCTACTCCATGGATTTTAAGACGGTCTTCAGGGAAAAGGGCGCCATGCGATATTCCGCCCGCAGCGGCAGGCGGCGGTCATCGTCGCTGAACCAAAAGGTCAGTTTCGTGTTCTCTCTCACCAAATTATTGGTCATGACATCCGACTCGGGACGACTGGGATCATCCGGATTCATCGGCTGAAATCGCACCAAAACCTTGATGGCCTGGTGCGTTCCCATATCCGTCTGGGTCGTCTCGTGACCCAGGACGGTGGTTCGAACCGTCCAGATTTCGCCGTCAAGATCGAGCAGCGACTCGACGAGCTGTCCGTCGTCGAGGGGATATCCCCGCAGGGCATAGAGAGCGGTGAATAGATCGCGAACACCCCGGGGCACGGGGCGCGGTTCCGCTCCCTCCGTCCTGGCCAGGCCGTCTTGATAGCGGATGGTGCGCTGCAGGTCGACACCCGGTTCGCTGATGGACCGGCTGTATTTTAAAGTTCGTGCCGAAGGCCAGGTAAAATAGGCATCATATCGATTGTTCACCGGATAGAGCAGAGAATAAAATGAGGTACTTCGGCCCGTGACGGCTAGGTGAAGAACGGGCTCATTCCCGGAGAAGCCCACCTCGGTGACCTCCAGTTCTGCGGTCACGACGGGGATGTTCAGGAAGGTCACCTCGAAGGTTAATTTTTCATCTGTGAAGGGCAGGTCGTTCGCGGCGCGTGCCGGCGCCGGGAAGTGCGCCGCCATGAGGATCGATAGGGCGGCTGCAAAAAAAGGGATTCGCTGAAGGATTCTCATAGATGTTCCTCCGGCATCGACATCGATGGCTTGCCTATATGATGAATGAAGGCCAGACCGCACAGTCCCGGAATCAGAATGTTGATGGCAAACAGCAGCAGGGCGGCTCCCAGGGCTGATGATTCCTGAATCCCGAACTGCGAGAAGAACAGCACGGCGGCGCCCTCTCGTATGCCCAGACCGCCGATGGTGACCGGAACGGACATGATCAGCATCACCAGGGGGAAGCAGATGATCATCGCCATCGGGGGCACATCCTCAAACGACCACAACAGGAAATAGAACTGCAGGGAGTAAATCAGAAAATACAGCAGAGACATGAGCAACAGGACCGACAGGCGATGGGTGCTGAGACCCCGAAAACCTTCCAGAAAGCGAAAGGTCTTTTTTTTCAGGGGCAGTTTTCTGATCAGCTTCAGGGCGACGGCCACGAACTGTCTGGGCCGCCGCAGCAGCCAACCGAGGAGCCCGAGGAAGATCAGGACGGGAATGTACATCAGGCCGGAATGCCACAGACCCAGGCTGAGCAGCCCCAGCAGGGCGGTGATCATGAACGCGGTGAATTTGTCGACGGCCACCAGACCGATCAGGCGCAGTTTGCTTTGCCCCGGGATGAACAGAGCCCGGGAGAACTCTCCGACCTGTCCGGGAGCGGCCAGGACGAACGCGTATCCGCCGATGACGGAGCGGATCAGCTGTCCGCGTGTGACGGGAACGGAGTGCGACAGCAGATAGCGCCATTTCAGGATCAGCATCGCGAAGTTGGCCGGCAGCAGGGCCAGGGCGGCGATGAAGGGCAGCGGCCGGATGCGCCCGAAAGCCGCGGCGATTTCCCCGAGGTCCACTCGCAGCAGGATGATGATCAGCAGCAGCGGTGCGGCCAGAATGCGCAGGATCCGGGTGATCTTTTCCGTTTTAGAACGGGATGATTTTTCTCCCTGGTTCATCGGTTCACTCCGGTGATGCCGTTTTTTCCTCTCTCGGATCGCGACCGGTCAGACAGCTTTTTTTCAGACGGCCTTTTTCAGACGGACTTTTTCAGACGGCCTCTTTTTAAACGGCCTCTTTTTAAACGGCCTCTTTTCTGACCACCAAACGTGCCAGCCCCTCGGAACAGTTCTGACAGAGCGGTATGCGGTCTCTGGCGGTCAGGATGCGGCGCCGAAATGTCCGGTATGGTTGCCCGTGCCAGATATCATTCATCGGCTGAGAATCAAAGGCGTTTCCCAGGGGAATCTGGTTGTCCTTATCGAAGCAGCAGGGACACACCGTGCCGTCACTGTTGATCACCGGACAGAACCAGATCCAGCGGCAGTGATGCCCCAGCTTCCCCCTCAAACGGATGGTGCCGTTCTCGACGTGATAGCGGCGATAGGATCGGCGCCGGGGAAGGAATCGGCGGGCTTCCGAGAGCGTTTCCACCTGGAGGGTCTTGAGCGATATCCGGTTGACGCCCAATCGCTTTGCCATGGACCGGAATGATTCGATCTCATGCTCATTGTGTTTCATGATCAGGAATTGCAGCTCGATGAACGGGCGCGACGAGTGCAGCCGTTTTTTCGTTCGGACCAGCCTGCCGATGCCGCGGAGAACACGGTCGAGGTCGCCGCCTTTACGATAGCCGCGATAGGTCAGGGGAGATATCCCGTCCAGCGAGATGATGAGATCATCCAGCCCAGCCCGGATCAGCCCTTCCGCCATCTCGCCGTCATCGAGAAAATGGCCGTTTGTGCTGGTTAGAACCGTCATCTTCCTGGCCTTGGCGTATCGGATCATCTCGACGAGGTGGGGATTGAGAAACGGCTCTCCCTGATTCCACAGGGTCAGATGGAGCAGATAGGGTCCCATCTGATCGAGGATACGTTTGAATTGCTTCAGCGGCATATGCCCCTGGGTGCGGGTCAGCCTGCCCGCGCCTACGGCACACAGGGGGCAATGAAGATTACACAGACTGGAGGGTTCCAGCATGAGCATGAAGGGATGCCCCAGGGCGATCGGCCGGCCGGTCAGGCGCGACAAGAGATAAGATGCCACCACCGGGGGAACGTTCAGAACCTTGCGCAGCGTCATGGGCGCCGTCAGGACCCGTCGGATCAAGATGAACGGCCGTCTCCAGCGGTCGGTGGACGAAGGCAATAGGAAAGCTCCTCAGGCGGCGCAAGAGCCGGTTCGGAGAATATTCGTTCACTCACAGCGGTGGTGCCGGTCACGGATCAGGGCCTATCTCCGGCGCAGGCCGCTCGGCGATCAGTTCGGGCAGCGAGACAAGACGATACCCCTGGTTCCGCAACCCTTCGATGATCACCGGCAAAGCCCGGACTGTCTGATCGCGGTTCTCTTCCGGATCATCGTATTTGGCATCGTGGAGCAGAACGATAGCCCCCCGCCGGGAACCGCTCAGAACGCGCCGGGCGATCATCGTTGCCCCGGGCCGGGTCCAGTCCCTGGGCGAGCAGGTCCACAGGACGGTACGCATGCCCATTCGGGATGCCTCTCGCAGGGCATTCCAGCCGAACAATCCGCGGGGAGGACGAAAAAACCGGGGCCGTTGACCGGTGATATCGGCGATCAGGCGTGAGCAGTGCAGTAGTTCTTCGCGGACCGTCTCTCGGGACAGGAAGATGAGATGGCGGTGCCGGTAAGTGTGGTTTCCGATCAGGTGCCCCTGGCTTGAGATCATCCGAATCAGATGAGGATGGCGCTCGGCATGCCGCCCCAGGGGGAAAAAGGCGGCCGGGACCCGATGACGAGCCAGGATCTCAAGAATGCGCTCGGTGTATACCGGATGGGGACCGTCGTCGAAGGTCAGGGTCATCGAGCTGTTTCCGGTATGGCCCCGCCAGATAAGGGATGAGAGCAGTCCCGGCCGCCGGCCGCGACGCCCTTTCCCCGGGGCTGTTGTCTCCGGAGCGCTCATGCTCTCTTGTTCCTTGCCGGGCGGCCATCGACACGAAATCCGGAGCGCAGGCGATGAACCTTCTTGATCGTGTCCAGAAGATCCTCGAAATTCGGAGGGTGAAACAGCAGGTAGCGCTCGGCATAACAGCTGGCCCAGCAGCCCGGACAGTGGCGATATTCCCGGAGACGCTGGCGGTATCGCTGTCCGGAATAGATCTCCTTGAGCGTGTGATCAAAGAGGTTGCCGATGGATCCTCCCCGGCACAGATAAACCTCACCGTCCTCCATGATGACCGTTCGTGTGGACAGCACAGGAGCGTCGAGATAGGGACAGAAGCGGGGATATCGGCCGGCCGCCGCGCCGGGTATGCCCCTGATGAATGCTTTCAAGTTGAGGACGGCCGGATGCGCCGCGGTCCGGGCGAGGATATCCTCCAGGAGGGGACCGGGGCGGAGGATCAGCTCTGCGTCAGATCGGGTGGTCTCGGTCAGCGTGTGGTACAGGCCGATCGTGGCCTGCCAGCCGCAGTCGGCGATGCAATCCAGCAGCTGGGGTACCTGATGAAGGTTGCGATTGTTGATCACCACGTTGGCATAGAGCAGAGATCGAGCGTCAGATTGGGCTTTCAGCCGGGTGATGCGACGCATGCGGTCGGTGACCGTGGCCGCGAAATCGGAGACGCCCCGGAGATCATCTCCCAGAACGCCCAAGCCGTCCAAAGAGGTCTGGATGTTGATATCATG
>CAZOYL010000018.1:0-2447 GCA_964584035.1 uncultured Gemmatimonadota bacterium
CAGCTTTCATGCCGACGAAGCATCGCTGGATCAGACCTACCAGAGGATGCATCGGGCCTATTCCCGGATCTTCCGGCGCTGCGGGCTGCAGGCGGCTCCGGTGCAGTCTGAATCCGGGGCCATCGGCGGCGATGTGACCCACGAGTTCATGGTCCTGGCCGAGACGGGGGAGAGCGAGATCCTGTTCTGCGATTGCGGATACACGGCCACCATCGAGGGAGCTCATTCCAGGCTCGGTCCTTACGTCATCGATGAGGAACCCCGGCCGCTGGAGCAGGTTCATACGCCCGAAGCGCATACCGTGGAACAGGTGACCCAGATGCTGGAGGTAGACCCCCGGCGGTTGATCAAGACTATCCTGTATCGCTGCGATGACCGGCTGATCGCCATTCTCATTCGGGGCGACCGGGAGGTCAATGAGGCCAAAGTACGCCAGATCACCGGCTGTAACCTGCTGGAGATGGCCTCCCCGGAAGAGATCCTGGAGACCACCGGGGGTCCGGTGGGTTTTTCCGGCCCGGTGGGTCTGGGGGACGTGGATCTGCTGGCCGACGTGTCCCTGGAGGGCCTGGTCAACGCCGTGGTGGGGGCCAACCGGGATCAGTACCATCTGGTTAACGCCAATTTCCCCCGTGACTTTCAGGTCGAGCAATTCGAAGATGTGCACATGGCCCGGGCCGGCGACCATTGCGAGCATTGCGGTAAACCGCTTAAATCGATGAGAGGCATCGAGGTGGGCCAGATCTTCAAGCTTGGAACGAAATACAGCCGCTCCCTCAAGGCCGCATTCCTGGACGAACGGGGAGAGGAACGACCATTCACCATGGGCTGTTACGGCATCGGGGTGACGCGCACCGTGGCGGCGGCCATCGAGCAGTATCACGATAACGACGGCATCATCTGGCCGATGACGATCGCACCCTACCAGGTATTGATCCTGCCCCTGAACGTGGCCGACGAGGCCACCATGAAGGCGGCCGAGGAGCTCTATCAAGAGCTGACCACGGCCGGCCTCGAGGTCCTCCTGGACGACCGGGATGAGCGGGCCGGCTTTAAATTCAAGGATGCGGACCTGGTCGGTATACCGCTCAGATTGACCATCGGAGAGCGATCGCTCAAGGAGGGCCAGGTGGAATTGAAACTCCGACGGGAAGAAGCGTCCCGGAAGGTCGACCGCCGTCAGGCTGCTGTCATAGTGCAAAAAACGGTCCGGGACGAGTTGGAGGGCATCGAACGAGCCGTGAGTAAATAATGAACTTTTTTTCTTGACCTTTTCATGATAATACGATATATTGTGCGGTTAGAGTGGGTCCGTGCCCACTCTTTTATGTATCAGCTGATGTGTGTGTTCACGGGGGTGACCCGATGGCGTCCAGGGGCTCGTCTAACGATCACATCCGGAGCATTCGGGAAGTGATTGAGCCGATACTGGAGCACACATCCATGGAACTGGTGGATGTTCGAATGCTGGTACAAAAAGGCCGCCGGGTGCTGCGGCTGTATATCGACAAACCCGGAGGCGTGGACCTTCATGATTGCACCACGGTCAGCCGCGAGGTTTCCGTCCGGCTGGATGTCCACAACCTCATCCGGGGGAAATATACGCTGGAAGTGTCCTCGCCGGGGCTGGATCGTCCGCTGCGGAAGCCATCAGATTTTCAGAGACATACGGGGCGTACGCTGAGGGTGACCGCTCGCGGCTGTGATGGCAGAGAGCATCAGATGCTGGGCGAATTGATCTCCTGCGGTGACGACGGGATCCTTATGGATGTCAAGGGGGAAAGAATTTCTCTTTCTTTTGGGGATATTGAATCGGCCAGGATTCAGCCCAGGTTCTAATTGAACTTGGAGGTTTAAGAATGGATTACGAAGTTCTGGAAGCTCTCGGGCAGATCACCCGGGAGAAAAACGTGTCCATGGAACTGGTTCTGGAAACCCTGGAGGCCAGCTTGAAGTCGGCTGCCAAAAAGAAATTCGGCAGCTCCGACAACATCAGGGTGATCATCGACCAGAACACCGGAGAGATCGCCATATTCATAACCAAGAAGGTGGTTTCCGAGGTGGAAGACAAGGGATTGGAAATCACGCTTGAAGAGGCCAGGCAGATCGATCCCGATGCGAAAGTGGACCAGGAGATCGAGCAGAAATTGAGTTTCGCCGAATTCGGCCGCAATGCCATCCAGGCCGCCAAGCAGATACTCATTCAGCGTATACGAGAGGCCGAGAGGGAGAAGATATTCGAGGACTACTCGGAACGGGTCGGCGAGATCATTACCGGGTCCGTTCAGCAGATCGACCGCGGCAACATCATCGTCAATCTCGGCCGGCCGGAGGGCATCGTTCCCATCAAGGAGCAGATCCGCAGGGAACGCTACCGTCAGGGCGACACCGTCCGGGCCTATCTCATGGATGTCCAGAAGACCACCAAGGGACCCCAAATCATACTG
>CAZOYL010000018.1:2457-30921 GCA_964584035.1 uncultured Gemmatimonadota bacterium
GTCGCGAGCACATCCCGATTTCGTCCGACGCCTGTTCGAGCTCGAAGTTCCGGAGATCTATGAAAGGATCGTCGAGATCAAGGCGGTGGCCCGTGAAGCCGGAGATCGTTCCAAGGTGGCCGTTGCCTCCAACGATGCCCGGGTCGACCCGGTGGGCGCCTGCGTGGGACTGAAGGGCATCCGGGTCCAGAACATCGTTCGGGAGCTGAGCAATGAGCGCATCGATATCGTGCCCTGGAGCCCGGATCCGGGAACATTTATCACCAAGGCCATCAGCCCGGCCAAGGTGGCCCGGGTCGATGTCGATGAACATGAGGATAAGGTCATTCTGGTGGTGGAGGAGGATCAGCTGTCGCTGGCCATCGGGCGAGCCGGACAGAATGTTCGCCTGGCCGCCAAGCTGACCGGCTGGAAGATTGATATTCTTTCGGAAGAGGAGTACCGGCAGCGGCAGGCCGAGATGACCGCCATGCTGGTGGATATCGCTGACCTCCCGGGCGTGGGGAAGAAATTGGTCGAGGAGTTCGAACGAGCCGGGGTGGAGAGTGTTCAGGATATGGTCAAGTGGGACGAAAAGCGACTTCAGCAGATCCCCGGCGTCGGGCCGGCTACGGCGAAGAAGCTGCATCAAGCGGCCAAGGAATTGATCGACCGGGTCGAGGCGGAACATCTGGAGGTTTTGCGGACCAAAGCTCGGACGAGGAAGGCAGCCGGGGAAGAGGAATCGGAGGAGGAGCTCTCCGCCGAGGAGCCTAAAGAGGCGCCGGAGAAATTGGCCGCTCGAGGCGTGAGTGTCTCCAAACTCCGGGGTATCGGGCCCAAGCTGGTCCAGGAGCTGCAGCAGGCCGGGATCGAATCCCTTGAAGACCTGGCCGAGGCGGATGAAGAGAGTCTTCTTGAGGTCCCAGGTGTCGGACCTGCCACTGCTCAACGCCTGCTGAAGACAGCTGAAGAGGGCATGCAGCAGATCCATGAGGCCATTCACGATCAGGAGGAATCCGCTCATACGGAATCGGCCGATGAGGAATCCGCCGATGAAGAATCCGCCGATGCCGATGAAGATAATGTCGGTGAAGATTCCGCCGGCGAGGAGGCTTCTGATGGAGAACCTGAGTCCGAGGAAAAGATGGCCGGAACGGACACTCAGATAGAAGATGAGCTCCAGGATGATGATCATGCAAATGATGATCATCAGGATCTTGATCATAAATGATGATAAACATACACAGACCGGGAACATCGATCACAAGCCGATGAAAACATGGATGGGCTTCCCACCCGTCGGGGGGTGTTGAGATTGGCCAAAAGAAGAATCTATGAAGTCGCCAAACAATTTAAGGTGTCCAGCGAAGCCCTGGTCTCTCTTCTGCGGAGTCTCGACTATCAAGTGAAGAGCCACATGAGCATCGTGGATGACAGTATGGAGGCGGACATTCGCAAGAAGTTCGAGCAGCAGAAGGAAGAGGTCAAAAAGAGGGACGAACGCAAGCGGGAAAAACACAAAGAGATCGCCCGCAAAGAGGAACAGGAAAAACCTCCCCGGAAGCGGCGCAGGCGGGACAAGAAGAAGAAAACGCAGAAGGAGGCCCAGAAGAAGCGCCGCCGTCGCCGGGAGAGACCGGCCATCGATCAACAGGAAGTGGCCGAGAGCGTCAAGAGAACTCTGGCGCAGATGGAGGGCAGGAAAACGCCCCGGAGGCGGCGTAGGAAGTCGACCAAAGAAGAGGCTGTGGCGGTGGATGAGGGCAATGTGGTCCGTGTCAGCGAGTTCATCTCCGTGGCCGAGTTAGCCCATCAGATGGACGTCAGCCCCGCCAAAGTCATCGCCAAATGCATGCAATTGGGCCTCATGGTGACCATCAACCAGCGGCTCGATATGGATACCATCACCATGGTGGCGGACGAATTCGACTACCATGTGAAGCAGATCGAAGGGTATATTCTGGAGGATGAGCTTGAGGAGCGTGAAGAGGGTGGAGGGGATATACGTGCTCGTGCTCCGGTGGTTACCGTCATGGGTCATGTCGACCACGGAAAAACATCCCTGCTGGACTATGTCCGGAAGAGCAACGTCATTGACGATGAGCACGGCGGGATCACCCAGCATATCGGTGCCTACGAAGTCGAAATGCCGGGGGGAACGATCACGTTCCTGGATACTCCGGGTCACGAGGCCTTCACGGCGATGCGGGCTCGCGGAGCGCAGGTCACCGACATCGTCATTCTGGTCGTGGCGGCCGATGACAATGTCATGCCGCAGACGATCGAGGCCATCGATCACGCCCGAGCGGCCGGAGTTCCCATTATCGTGGCCATCAACAAGATCGACCTTCCCCAGGCCAATGCGGATAATATCCGGCAGCAATTGGCACAGCGCGGCCTGACCCCGGAGGAGTGGGGCGGACGCGCCATCATCTGTGAGGTCTCGGCCAAGACCGGAGAGGGTATTGATAAGCTTCTGGAGATGGTTCTTCTGCAGGCCGGGATGCTCGAGCTGAGCGCAGATTACAGCGGCAAGGCGCAGGGCGTTATCGTCGAGTCCCGGCTGGACAAGGGGCGCGGTGCGGTCGCCACGGTGCTGATCCAGAGGGGTACGCTTGCCGTCGGCCAGCCGTTCGTCACCGGCTTGTGCTATGGAAAGGTACGGACCTTGATGAACGAACGGGGGGAATCAGTTGCCGGAGCCGGCCCCTCCGTTCCGGTCCAGGTAACGGGGATCTCCGAAGTGCCGCAGTCGGGAGATGTGTTCAATGTGGTAGACAGCGAGCGGGAGTCTCGGGATGTCAGCATGAAGCGGCAGCAGCTCAAACGTGAAGAGGAGTTCCGCCAGGCTTCCAAGCGTCTAACACTGAAAGATCTTTATGATCAGATCAAATCCGGAGAGCTCAAGGAGCTGCGTCTGATCATCAAAGGGGATGTGGATGGATCGGTGGAAGCCATGAGCGATTCACTGGAGAAATTGGATGTCGAGGGAGTTCGCGTTCTGGTCCTCCACAAGGGCGTCGGCGCCGTGAGCTCCTCGGATGTGCTCCTGGCAGCCGCTTCCGACGCCATCATCGTCGGCTTTCATGTCGTTCCCGATCATTCAGCCAGGGAACTGGCTGCCCGGGAACAGGTTGATATCCGCCGCTACAACGTCATCTATGAGGCCGTGTCCGATATAGAGGCTGCGCTGAAGGGATTGCTGGATCCCAAGTTTGAGGAGAAGATCCTGGGTACTGCCGAGATCCGGGAGCTGTTCAAGATACCCCGGGTGGGCACTATTGCCGGCTGCATTGTTCAATCGGGAACAATACGCCGAAACGCGAAGGCCAGAGTGGTGCGTGACGGAACGATCGTCCACGATGGGAAAATCTCATCCCTGAAACGTTTTAAGAACGACGCTTCCGAGGTTCAGACGGGATTCGAATGCGGCATCTCTCTGGAGGATTATAACGACTTTCAGCAAAAAGACATCATCGAAGCCTACGAGCTTGTTGAAGTCGAACGCTAGCCCATTGCGAGAGGCCGATGATCGTTGGTGCTTGTACCATCGAGCTGTTTTTAGCGGCAAGCGGTTCTTTGAAGTCCAAAAGACAAATTCTGCGGGCCATCAAAGACCGCGTCAGGGGATCGTTCAATGTCTCCATCTCCGAGATCGATTACCATGATCTCTGGCAGCGGGCCATGTTGGGAGTGGCCGTGATCGGCAGCGATACCCGTTTCATTCATTCGGTCCTCAACAAGGTGATCAATCTCGTTTCCAGAGAAACTCGAGCCGAGATCATCGATGTTACCATCGAAATGCGCTGACCGCGCGGTGAACCGATGCCTAAGACACAGAGGACACAGAGAGTCGGGGATCTGATCAAAAAAGAGATCAGCGATATCATCCAGCGGAAGCTGAAGGATCCGCGTATTGGACTGCTCACTGTGACCGATGTGTCGATGACAGTGGATCTGCGCTACGCCAAGGTCTATTTCACTGTTCTGGGGGATGAGCAGGAGCTTCATCAGGCACAGATCGGCCTGGAGAGCGCCAGAACGTTCATTCAGGGGGAGGTCGGCCGGCGCGTGCGGATCAAGTACACGCCTGAATTATCATTCCATTACGATACATCGCTTCAGCGCGGTATTCATATTGATAATATATTAAGGGAGCTGAAAGAGCATCATGATAAAGAATCTGAAGGAGGTGATTCAGGCTCTTGAGGACAGCCGGCGCGTTCTGATCTGTTCCCACATCGAGCCCGACGGAGACTCGATCGGATCTCAGCTGGCCCTGGCAGAGCTCCTCGATAGTCTGGGGAAAGAGACCAGAATCGTCAATCAGGATCCTGTGCCCTCACGCTATCGTTTCCTCGATCCCGACGGCCGGATCCTCGGCCGCCTGGCAGACGGGTTCCAGCCGGACACGGCCGTGATTCTGGATTGTTCCAGCCAGGAACGCCTGGGAGATATCGGGGGATTGATCACGTCCGATATGATCATCGTCACCATCGATCATCATCGAGCCAAATCCGCACCCGATGATCCGGCTTATATCGATCTTCAGGCTTCTTCCACCGGGGAGATGATCAGCGATATCATTCGGGAGTTGAATGTCTCCATCGATCCCCGGCAGGCCGATCGGCTCTATACGGCCATCTTCAGCGATACGGGGGGATTCCGCTTTCCCAATACCACTGGAAAAAGTATGGCGATTGCTGCCGAATTGATCCAGTGCGGAGTTCGGCCGCATCACATCGCCTCCAAGATCTATGAGGAACGATCCCTCAGCAGTCTGAAGCTTCTGGGCCATGCCCTGGGGAAGCTCAGCGCGCTGGAGGACGGTCGCGTGACCATGGTCTCCCTGCAATCGGAAGACCTGGATCGGTGCGGCGCCGATCCGGGGGAAGCCGAGGGGATCGTCGATGCGCTCATCACGGTTAAGAATGCCCTGGTCGGCGCGTTGATGCGCGAGATGCCTTCCGGAATCATCAAGGTCAATCTCAGAACTCGGGGCGGGATCAAAGCCAATCGAATAGCCGAAGCCCTGGGAGGCGGGGGGCATCCAAACGCTTCCGGTTACCGCACCGAAGAGCCGTTGGATCAGGCTCAGACGGCCTTACTCGATGAAATCCGCAAATGGCTGTAAAATCCGCCGAGCAGCTTTCAGAACAAGGAGGTCTTCTCAACGTAGATAAGACCGACGGGTGGACGTCTCATGATGTGGTGGCCAAATTTCGTTTGATTCTAAATATCCACAGGATCGGACATACCGGAACCCTGGATCCGATGGCCACCGGTGTGCTGGTGCTGTGCGTCGGATCGACGACGAAAATGGCCAGGTTTCTGGTCGGTCTGGAGAAGGAGTACCAGGGCATCATGCGTCTGGGTGCTGAGAGCGATACACTGGATGCCCAGGGAAGCATCACCACCGTTACGGAACGGCCTCAAACCACCCGGGTCGAGCTCCAGAAAATGTTCGGGAAATTCACCGGGGAGCAGAAACAGATTCCCCCCATGTATTCGGCGGTAAAGTATCAAGGCCAGCCGTTATACCAGCTGGCCCGAAGGGGGCAGACGGTTCCTCGACAGCCCCGGAGTGTGACCATTCAATCTCTCGAGCTGGTCCGGTATCAGCCTCCCCGGGTGACCTTCCGGGTGGTCTGTTCTTCCGGAACCTATGTTCGCGTGCTGGCCGCTGATATCGGCCGCCAGCTGGGAACCGGAGCGTATCTGGAGACCTTAAGGCGGCAGCGAGTGGGCCCCTTTCATGTCGAAGACGCTTTGACAGTAGACCGGGCGATCGAGCTGGCCCGGTGCGGAACACTTATACAGCACCTGCAGCCCGTGATGCGCGGGCTGATACGATTTCCTCGATTGGTTGTTCATCCCTGGGCCGTCGATGCGATCCTTCACGGCAGGCCCATGATTCCGGAGATGGTCCGGGAACTTGATCCGGCGGCCGTCAGCGGCAGCCAGATCCGTATCGAGGATGGCGGCAGGAGATTGCTGGCCATGCTGCAATTGGAGAGGGGAATCGAAGAATGGAATGATGCCGCCGGCGGTGAATCCATCGGCACTTATCTTCGCGTTCTCAATTAAATACTCATGGAAGTGCTCTCGCCGTCCTCAAAAGCTCTTAAGGATTTATGCCATCCGGTCGTGACCGTTGGATCCTTCGACGGACTTCATCTGGCTCATCAGGCCATACTGAAGGAGGTCGACAGGCGAGCCAGACGAATCCGGGGACATGGCCTGGTCGTGACATTCGATCCACATCCGCGCATCGTTCTGGACAAATCGGAAGCACCGGCTCTGTTGACCACCCTGGAAGAAAAGCTGGATCTTCTGAATCAACAGCCGATCGATTACACTCTGGTGTGGCCCTTTTCACGGCGGTTGGCCGTCTGGCCGGCTTCACGCTTCGTCCAGGAGATTCTCTGGAAGAAACTGGGTGTTCGCGAGATGGTCATCGGCCACGACCATGCTTTCGGACATGACCGCGAGGGGCGTCTGCGGACCCTGCAAGATCTGGGGAAACGATATCATTTCACGGTAACGCCCATCGATCCGGTATTGTACAGGAAAGATCCCATCAGCAGCACCCGGATTCGCCGATGTTTACTGACCGGAGATGTCGTCCCCGCGGCCGAGATGCTGGGTCGTTTTTATGAGCTTGAGGGTTGTGTGGTGAGGGGAGAGGGCCGCGGCCGGACGTTGAAATATCCCACCGCCAACCTGGGTATTTCGGGACGGAAACTGATACCGGGTGACGGCGTCTATGCCGTTCGATGGAAAGGGGCTTCCGTTTCCCCGGGTGGTCTGGCGAATATCGGCTTTCGGCCGACCTTTTCTGGAAACAAACGAACGCTGGAGATCCATTTTTTCGATTTCCTCGGATCTCTTTACGGAGAAAGAGTTTGCATTCAATTCATACAGAAGATCAGAGATGAAAAGAGATTCGCCAGCGGCCGGGATCTCATGACGCAGATGAAAAAGGATGAACAAGCGGCTCGCCGCTTACTGGCCGCCGGTTGAACGAACAGGCACATCCTTCAAGAAGGAGCCGAATCATGCCACACGGCACAGCTGAAAAGGCGCAGGTGATCGAGAAACATCGTCTGCACGGCACAGACACAGGATCGGTGGAGGTCCAGGTCGCTTTGCTGACCGAGCGCATCAAGGAGCTCACCGAACACTTCAAGACCCACAAGAAGGACCATCATTCCCGCCGGGGTCTGTTAAAACTGGTGGGAAAGAGAAGGAGATTGCTCAATTATCTCATGGCTGAGGACATCGAGCGATACCGGGCGCTGGTGAAGACCCTGAAGCTCAGACGATAGACGCGCAGCCTGAATTCATCAGGTTCATCATTGTTCATGTTCACAGCATTTCATGTCAATGGGCTCGCTCAAGCGAAGCTCATGTTCATTCATCTGCTTTCGGGCAGAAACAATAAGGATTGAGGTGCAGCAAAAGATGACTTATAAATTGCAAACAGAAATCGGCGGCAGGGATCTCATCATCGAGACCGGAAAAATCGCCAAGCAGGCCGGCGGCGCCGTCACGGTGCAATACGGAGAGACCGTCATTCTGGCGACAGTCGTGGTGTCAGACGAACCCAGAGACCAAGACTGGTTTCCCCTTTTCGTGGAATATCGAGAGAAGGCTTACGCGGCCGGTAAGATCCCGGGTGGATTCTTCAAGCGAGAGGGACGCCCCATGGAAAAAGAGGTTCTCAGCGCCAGGCTGGTGGACCGTCCCATCCGCCCGTTGTTTCCCAAGGGCTTCATGAACGAGGTCCAGGTGATCATCTCGGTGCTTTCCACCGACCAGGAAAACGATGCCGACGTGCTGGGCTTGATCGGCGCCTCAACCGCGCTCGGTCTCTCCGGAGCACCGTTCAATGGGCCAGTGGCGGCTGTGAGGGTCGGAAAACTCGGGGATGAGATCGTCATCAACCCTACGTTTCCACAACTCGAGGATAGTGTTCTGGATCTGGTCGTTGCCGGAAACGGAGAAAGCATCGTCATGTTCGAGGGCCGGGCCAAGGAGGTCTCCGAGGAGGTCGTCATGCAGGCCCTGGCAGCCGCCAAGCCGGTCCTGAGTCAGATCATCGATCTGCAGAACGAACTGGTTTCGCAGTGCGGCAAGCCGAAACAACACTTCGAGCCGGTTTCTCCTGATCAGGAACTGAGCACGGCGGTCAGAGAGCTGGCCGCCGATCGTATGATGGAGATCAACACCACGGCGATGAAAGAAGGACGCCAACAGCTTTTAACCGAGCTCACGAAGAATACTATCGAGGCGCTGTCGGAACGATTTCCGGAAAAAGAATCAGCGATCAAGGCGGCCATCGAAGAGATAGAGAAGGCTGACATGCGACAGCGAATCATCGCCGACGGCGTAAGAGTGGACGGCCGTCGGCTGGACGAGATCCGCCCGATCAACTGTCAGGTCTCCATTCTGCCCAGAACCCACGGGTCGGCGCTGTTCACTCGCGGGCAGACACAGAGCCTGGCGGTGACCACTCTGGGAACGAAGATGGATGAGCAGAAGATCGACGCCTTAGAAGGTGAGTCATGGAAGAGCTATATGCTGCATTATAATTTTCCTCCCTTCAGCGTCGGAGAGGTTCGTCCCATCCGAGGACCCGGCCGCCGGGAGATCGGGCACGGCGCGCTGGCCGAACGGGCCATCCAGAGTGTGATCCCCAGCGATGAATCCTTTCCATATACCATTCGTATCGTCTCCGACATCCTGGAATCCAATGGGTCATCATCCATGGCCACGGTCTGCGCCGGATCACTCTCACTGATGGATGCCGGCGTGCCCGTGAAATCGGCCGTTGCCGGATTGGCCATCGGACTGATCCAGGAAGGAGATCGGCAGGCCATACTGACCGATATCCTGGGACTCGAGGATCATCTGGGAGACATGGATATGAAGGTCACCGGCACCCGGAACGGCATCACCGCCGTTCAGATGGATCTGAAGATATCCGGCATCGGCGAAAATGTCTTGGCTGAGGCTCTCGAGCGAGCCCGGCTCGGCCGGTTGAGTATTCTGGATTCGATGTATGAGACCCTCGCGGCTCCGCGAGAAGAACTTTCTCCATATGCTCCCAGGATCATCTCTCTGAAGATCGATCCGGAGAAGATCGGCGCGGTGATCGGACCGGGTGGAAAGATCATTCGTAAGATCACCGAAGAGACCGGTGCGAAGATCGATATCGATGACGACGGAACCGTCACCATCGCCTCCACCGATCCCGAGGGCGGTCCCAGGGCTGCTGAGATCATCCGAACTCTGACGGCCGAGGTAGAGGAAGGACAGATCTATACCGGTAAAGTTGTTAAGATCATGGACTTTGGAGCGTTCGTGGAGCTTCTCCCGGGGCGTGATGGTCTCCTTCACATCTCGCAGCTGGATCATCATCGCGTCGAGAAAGTCACGGATGTCCTCAAGGTCGGCGACGAGGTGAAGGTGAAGGTCCTGGAGGTCGACGATGGGGGAAAGATCCGGCTGAGCCGTAAAGCTCTGCTGGAGAGAGGTCCCCGGTCGGACAAGGAAGAGCCCATGCAGCGGCGCCATCCTGGGGACCGCTCTCGGAAAAAGCGTTGATGCCCCTATATGAAATCTTCTTACCAGAAGTCGATTCTTCCCAACGGCCTGTGTGTCGTAAGCGAGCGGGTTCCACACGTCCGCTCGGTATCTATTGGAGTATGGATACGGGTCGGATCGCGGGACGAATCTCCCGCCTCAAACGGCATCTTTCATTTCCTCGAACACATGCTCTTCAAGGGCAGCCGCCATCGTAACGCCCGGCAGATTGCGCAATCGCTGGAATCGGTCGGCGGCGCCCTGAACGGGTTTACCAGCAGGGAGCAGACCTGCTATCAGGCCCGGATCATCGACGAGCATATTCCCCTGGCTCTGGATGTCCTCTCCGATCTGGTGCTCAACCCCCGCCTGGAGCGCGGAGAGGTGGAGCGTGAAAAACAGGTGGTCGGAGATGAGATCAGAGATCTGATGGATGACCCCTCTGACTACGTCGATGAGCGGCTGTCCTCGCTGGTCTGGCGCGGCCACACACTGGGCCTGCCGATCAGCGGAACGCTGGACACCATTGCCGGCATCACCTCCCGTCAACTGCGATCGCGTCTGCGGAGCTGGTACCGGCCGGAGAGAATGGTGGTGTCCGCCGCCGGCAATCTCCAGCATGCCCGATTCGCCGATGATGTTGAAAGATACTTCCGATTCAGCCAGAGGAAAACGACCACCGGGAAAAGAACACCCAGGTTTCCAGCCTCAGGAGACGTGGAGATTATTTCCAGAAAGGGCCTGCAGCTGCACCTCTGCGTCGGGGGATTGGCTTACCGCTATGCTCATCCCCGAAAGTACGCTCTCCTGCTGCTCAACACCATTCTGGGAGAAGGGATGAGCTCCCGGCTGTTCCAGAACCTGAGGGAACAGCAGGGACTGGCCTACATGGTACATTCTTATCTTTGGCTGGCCAGCGATACCGGCCTGATCGGCCTCTATCTGGCCACAGAACCGGCCAAGGCAGCCCGGGCTATGCAAAGCATGGTACATGAGCTGGACGCTCTACGCCAGAGTGGTCTCAGCCAGGAAGAATTGGCACATGGCAAAGCGCAGCTCAAGGGTCATCTGATGCTGGGGCTGGAAAGCATGAGCGCCCGGATGGTCCGGCTGGCACAGCAGGAGATCCATCTGGGCACGTCGGTCACTCTGGACGAAACCCTGGCCCGCATCGAAGCCATCGACGTCGATGAGGTCCGGCAGGTAGCCAGGGACCTGCTGCGGCGCGAGCGCCTCTCCCTGGCCGTCATCGGTCCGGTGCGGAAAAACCTGTTCAAGCGATCTGATCTTCTGGGCTGCTGAGGGCCCTTCTGGAGACGGGATGGAAGGATGCCGACGGTCGCTTTCTACACTCTGGGCTGTAAGCTCAATCAGTATGAGACCGAAGCCATGCGGCAGCAGCTTGAGAGGGCCGGTTACCGGGTCGTCGATTTCGGTCAGCCGGCCGATGTGGCCATTATCAATACCTGCACCGTAACCCACCGCAGTGATCAGCGCTGCCGGCAGATGGTGCGAAGAGCAGCGCGTCGGAAGACGGGGCGCGTGGTGGTGACCGGCTGCTATGCGCAGCGGGACGCCGAATCCTTGAGCGGAATTCCCGGGGTCGATATGGTCCTGGGAAACGGAGAAAAAGGGAAGATCCTGGAGTACCTGCGGGAGGAACGGGGCCGCTTCATGGCGGTAGCGCCGATAACCGATCAGCGGGACTTCCAGGAGATGGAGGTGGCCGATTTCGCGCATCACACCCGGGCCTTTATAAAGATCCAGGATGGCTGTGACGGGGATTGCACCTACTGCGTCGTTCCCTCGGTACGTGGCCGCAGTCGCAGCCGGTCGATCGACCGGATTCTAACACAGGCCGATGAATTTATCCAATCCGGCTATCGAGAGCTCGTTCTCACAGGTGTCAACCTCGGCCGTTATCGCGATCCCCAGCACCCGGAGAGGGATCTCGCCTATCTGTTACAGCAGCTGCAATCGAATCGCCACCTGGGGCGTCTGCGATTGAGTTCCATCGAGCCGACCGACTTCACCGACCGTCTCATAGAAATACTGGGGCAGTCGGAAAAGATCTGTCGGCATCTTCATATCCCCATGCAGAGCGGGGATGATGATATTCTCCGGTCTATGAACCGTCCCTATGACTCCGCCACCTTCTCCCGCCTGATCGAGAAACTCAGCGGCGCTGTGCCCGGCATCGCCATTGGCGTGGATGTCATCGTGGGATTTCCGGGTGAAACAGACCGACAGTTCGAGGCCACTCGAGATCTTTTGCAAGAGCTCCCCATCTGCCGTTTTCACGTATTCAGTTTTTCCCGCCGTCGGGGCACGCCGGCCGCCGATATGCCTGCCCAGGTGCCGGCCGAGGTCTGTCGCCTGAGAAGCCAGAGATTGCGATCGCTCAGCGGTCGGAAGTTCCAGGCCTTTATCTCAGCTTTTCAGGATCGTCGACTGACCGTTCTCACCGAGAGGCGCCGGGATCGACAGACCGGTATGTTAACCGGCCTGTCGGACAATTATATCCGGGTTTTAACAGAGGGATCCGACGAGGAGATGAACCACCTCCTGCCGATGATTATCCGGCGTGTGGAGGGAGATAGGGTCTGGGGACAGATGTCCACAGAGGAACGGAGACGTTGAAATCCTCCAAAGAACAGCAAAGCTATGCCATCGAGGTTTATGGCTGCCAGATGAACTTCTACGATGCCGGCCTGATCGCCGGCATCCTGGAGCAGAACGGTTATCGACCCGCCGCTGAGATGGCCACAGCCGACATTATGGTGGTGAACACCTGCAGCGTCCGGGATCATGCCGAGCGTCGTGCATTAGGAAGGATTCGGGAGCTGGCCGGACTGAGAAAACAACGCCCTCGGTCCCGCCTGGTGGTCTGCGGTTGCATGGCCCAGAGAATGGGATCGAAATTGTTGACCCGGATCCCCGGGATCGATCTGGTGGTGGGCACCGGCGAATACCGCGCTCTTCCGGATCTTCTCCGCAGAGCCGGGCGAGGCCGGGCGGTGGCTACCTCCGGCTCCCTTGAGATGTACTCCGGGGTTAAATCTCCAAAGGCGCGCGAAATATTGGCTTTCGTGGCGGTCATGCGGGGCTGCAACAACCGTTGCTCCTACTGTATCGTTCCGCAGCTGAGGGGGCCGGCCAGGAGCCGTTCCCTGGATGATATTTTACGCGAAGTACAGCTCCTGACCGAAGAGGGGGTTCGGGAGATTACTTTTCTGGGACAGAATGTGAATGCCTATCGGGATGGTCGTTACCGGTTTGCGGATCTGCTCCGGCGGGCCGGCCGGGCCGAGCAACTGTGCCGCATCCGTTTCACTACCTCGCATCCACGGGATATGAGCGAAGGGATACTGATGGCCATGGCAGAATGCCCCGAAGTCTGCGAACATCTGCATCTGCCGCTGCAGTCGGGGTCTGATCGCATCCTCAAAGACATGCGTCGAGGGTATACCTCTGAACAATATCGTACTGTAGTCTCACGGGCCAGGGAACTGATCCCCGGGCTGAGTCTAACGACCGATCTCATCGCCGGCTTCCCCGGTGAGACGGAAGAGGATTTTCAGCAGACGCTGGAGATGATGCAGGATGTGGAATTCGACGGAGCTTTTACGTTCCAATACTCGCCTCGACCGGGCACGGAGGCAGAGCATTGGCCCGGGCAGGTTCCCTCCGCAGTCCGTCATGAGCGTCTCGAGCGGCTCATCGACCTCCAGCGCCGGATTACGCGGCGCGTCAACCGGCGAATGATGGGGCAAACCGTGGAAGTGCTGGTCGAAGGTAGGAGCAAGAGAAAGGCGACCGAGCTCATGGGACGAACGGGAGCGAACAAGGTGGTCATCTTTCCCGGCGATGCGGTGTTGGCGGGCCGGTTGGTCAAGGTTCAGATCACAGCCGTTGGGGGCGTAACGGCCAAAGGGAAGATGTTGAGGTCCGGTGAGCCCGTTTTACCTTGACTTTCAACGAAAAGTTAATTATCGTATGCCAGCCTATACTGGTCAATAAGCACTGGTTCATCATCACTGGCCAGCCAAATCCGGCCAGCCTGTACTGGCGGCTTGTCCGCCAAGGATATTTTCAACAGGGTCAGGAGGTGCGGCCATGTGGGTTCTGAGATGGTTCTTTATCGTCCTTATCATGCTGTTGATCTTGGCATTTGCCGTCCATAACATGGACACAGAACAAGCCACCTATGTCAAGATGGGACCGAAAACCTTTCACGGTCCTCTGATCTATTTTCTGTTTGCCGCTTTCGTCATAGGAACTCTGGTGTGGTTCCTGGTGTCCGTCTTTCACGTTTTACAGTTGCATTCAAAGATCCATTCGGTGGAGAGGACCAATAGAAAGTTGGTCGACGAACTCACCGCCTTGCGGAACCTTCCTTTGGAAGAGGAGACACCAGAAGCGCCGGTAGAGGAATGATGTCCGCTTAACCTTACGCCGCTTTTGGAGGGTATCGATCGATGATCCTATTCCTGGCGCAAATATCATCCAAACCAGTGGTGTCCACCGAGGCCCTCGCCATCATCATCCTGACCGTCGTGGTTCTCGGATTGGCGGTCTTTGTGCTGATTCGATTCCGACGATTCCGCCGGAGATCCGCGGCCGAATCCTACGTCGAGGCGCTTCGTGAACTTATTCGGGGAGACCAGCAGGGAGCGCTCCGGCATTTGAAAATGGTCGTGGCCCGTGAAACCGGCAACATCGATGCCTATCTTAGGTTGGGAGATATTCTGCGAGAGCGGGGAGAGGTGAATAGAGCTCTGCAAATCCATCGGCAGCTCACCGTACGGGGAGATCTCAAGACCGGGGACCGCAAAGATCTCCTGAAGAGCCTGACCCTGGATTATCTTGAGATCGGACGGACCGATCGGGCCTCTGCTGAATTGGAGGAGTTGCTGTCGATCGATCGGAAGGATCTCTGGGCTCTCGAACAGCTGGTAGGGCTCCATGAACAGCAGGGACGATGGGCTCAAGCCCTGATCGTTCGGGAAAACATTTTCAAGATCACGGATCAAAGAGACGATGCCCTGCTGGCTCTCTATGAGGTTCAGATGGGGCATCAGTTGATCTCCCAAAAGCAGTATCATAAGGCACGCTTGAAATATAAGGACGCCATCCGAAGGTATCGCCACTGTGCTGCCGCATACCTCGGCCTGGGAGATGCCTATCAACAGGAAGGGCATCTCGATGAGGCGGTCGATAGCTGGAAACAGCTTTTCAAGATTGTTCCTGCAAAGGCCTATCTGGTCTTCAAACGATTGGAAAAGACCCTTTTCGAGCAGGGAAAGTTTGGTGAGATGACCAGGTTGTACCGGGAACTCCTGGAACGGGATCAAGATAATATAAAAGCACTTATAGCGTTAGCTAACATTCAGGAGAAAAAGGGTGATCTCCGGGAAGCACTCGAGACCTGCCGAAAGGCTCTTCAGATTCAGCCTGACAGCCTGACGCTTGGGAAGCTGATGATCACCATCTATGGACAGATGGGTGCCCATGAAGAGATCTCCGCCCTGCTGGAGGATATGAACCTGCGGTCTCCTGAGGAGTTTATCTGTCAACAATGCGGCTATCGCTCCCGGCAGCCTTTATGGCGCTGTCCACAATGTCAGCAGTGGCGGACGTTCGATCTGTAGAGGCCATCTCGTATGAGCAAATTTCTATATTTTCGCCGGCCGGAGAGAGCGGCCGGCTTGCTTCTTATCGTGGTGCTGGCCACAGCGTTGACAGCAGCAGCTGAGCCCAGCCTGGAGAAGGCCGTGGAGCTCTACCGCAGCGGCGCGTTTCACCAGGCCCGGGAGCAGTTTGTCCTGCTTTTAGAGAACCATCCCGACGATGCCGATATCCTTTTCTACCTCGGCGAGCTGGAACCGAATGCCGATCTGGCACTGGCTTACCGGCAGCGTTTTTTGTCGCTCTACCCCCAGCATCAACGGGCCGATGAGGTGCTCTACGGAATAGCCCAATACCATTTCGCGGTGGGGTATTACCTCACCGCAGCCAAGGATTTCGAAGATCTCCTGCGGGATTATTCCGGCTCCGGACTTCGGGCGGATGCTCTCTACTGGCTGGCCAGTTCCAAGCTGGCCATCGGCGCGGCTGATAGCGCGGCCGTTCATTTCCGGCGTCTCATCGAAAGGCATCCCAATTCTAGCCTCAATGCCTGGGCCGAGATGGGTTTGATCGATGCTCTGTATATGAAGCAGGACTATCCTTCGGCCAAGACCCGCTGTCAGAGTTTTCTTCAGAATCGCAGTACCAACGAGCTGATCCCGGTGGTTCTGTTCCGTCTGTTTGAGGTCCATGAGGCTTTGGGAGAGCGGTCAGAGGCCGTTGAAATCCTCAACCGGCTGGTGCGGACATACCCCGATACCTATCAGGGCAAACAGGCTCAACGCCAGTTGACCGAGTGGGGCGGTTCGGAGGAAAAGCCGTCGCCGGAATCACCGCCCGGCGGCGGAGACTATACGATTCAGGTGGGCGCTTTCAGCAAGAGATCGAATGCGATGAATTTGCAATCCCAACTGGGATCATGGGGATATGAGGTGGAGATGATCAAGCGAGCCGGCCGTCATCGGACCCTGTATCTGATCTGGGTCGGTCGCTATCAGACCCGGCAGGACGCGCTCCGCGTGGCCGAAAAACTGGAGAGAGACCGAGGATTACCCTATCAGGTGATACGACGTTAAAACTTCTCACAGATTGTTCCTGATTGACGGCCTCAGGTGTGTTCGAGGCCGTTTTTTTGTGTCTGGAAAACCAGCTGATACAAGGGGTAGAATATTGTTTAAAAGAGGCCATTGAAATATAAAAAATTACTTGACTTATATATTCCTTTATGATATTTTGGTGGAGCTGAAAAAATACGCTTTTCGCCATTGCCGGGATGAGAACATGGCCAATATGACGCCCATGATGGCTCAATATCAGAGCCTTAAGAAAAAACACCAGGACTGTCTGCTGTTTTTTCGGATGGGCGATTTTTATGAGATGTTTTACCAGGATGCCACCATCGCCTCCCGGATTCTCGGGATCACGCTGACCTCTCGCGCCCATGGCCAGTCGGCCAAAGTGCCTCTGGCCGGAGTCCCCTGGCATTCGGCCGACAGCTATGTGGCCCGTCTCATCAAGGCGGGATATAAGGTGGCCATCTGTGAGCAGATCGAGGATCCGTCAGCATCCAAGGGCATCGTCAAACGTGATGTCGTTCAGGTGGTTACTCCGGGAACGACCGTCTCGGAAGGTATTCTTTCTGAGGAGCGGAATAACTATCTGCTGGCCATCGATATCAGGTCTGGCAAGGCCGGGCTGGCTGCGGTGGATCTTTCCACCGGCGAGTTTGAGCTGCAGGAGGTAGAGCGGAACCATCTGGAGGGTGAGCTGGGACGGCTGGCTCCGGCAGAGGTTTTGGTTCCTTCCGGAGCGGAGTACGATGACCGGGAGCTGATCGAACGAATATGGCCTGCGGCCACGGTGAGCACCATCGAAGACTGGCGTTTTTCCTACGATCAGGCCTACCAGACATTGATCGGACATTTTCAGACCACCTCCCTGAAGGGTTTCGGGTGTGACCAGATGGATATGGCCGTCGGCGCGGCCGGGGCGGCTCTGCAATACCTCAAGGATAACCAGAGATCGGCCCTGACGCACATCCGGTCTCTGTCGACCGTCTCGCCGAAAGATTATATGATGCTGGATGCCACCACGGTGAGGAATTTGGAGGTCCTCCAGCCGCTCAGGGAGGGGATCAAGGGGGCCACGCTTAATTCGGTTCTCCATCGAGTGAGGACCTCGATGGGGGCGCGTCTTCTGGAGCGCTGGCTGCGCAAGCCGCTGCTGGATTGCAGGCGGATAGACGAACGCCTGGACGCCGTGGAGGCGCTGGTCAACGATGCGGCCCTGCGGCGGGAGCTGATGACGGCTCTCAAGGAGATCGCTGATCTCGAGCGGCTGGTCGGACGGGTGGGATGTGGCCGGGCCAATGCACGGGACCTAAATGCATTGAAGGATTCTCTTGAGGTAATTCCAAAGATCAAGGAAACCCTCAAGAACTCCTCGGCCGATCTGTTGAAGGAAACCAGAGAACAGCTGAGCGAGATGCTTCCGGTGGTCGAGACCATCGGTTCCAGTCTGGTCGATGATCCCCCTGCCACGCTGAACGATGGCGGCTTGATCCGAGAGGGCTTTCACCAGAAGTTGGACGATCTCCGCCGAATCAGCGGCTCGGGCAAACAGTGGATTGCCCTGCTGCAGCGGGGGGAGCGCGAACGGACTGGAATAAGATCTCTCAAAGTCGGTTATAATAAAGTGTTCGGCTATTATATCGAGGTTACCAAAGCGAATCTCTCAAGGGTCCCAGAGGACTACATCCGCAAACAGACCCTGGTCAATGCGGAGCGGTTCATCACTCCGGAGCTCAAGGAGCAGGAAGCGCGCGTCCTGGGGGCGGAGGATCGCATCAGGGAATTGGAATATCGGCTCTTCTTAGAGATCAGAGATGCCGTAGCCGCTGCCGCCGGTGAGATACAGAACAATGCCCGGCTCCTGGCCCGTCTGGATGTGCTGGTCTGTCTGTCCGTGGTGGCTGCGGAAAACGGCTATCGGCGACCTCTGGTGGACGAAGGCGAACAGATCATCATCCGCCAGGGACGCCATCCGGTGGTGGAAAGGCTTATTCAGGGAGAGGAATTCGTTCCCAATGATACCCTGCTGGACACCCACAGCGACCAGATTCTGATCATCACCGGGCCCAACATGGCCGGGAAATCGACCTATCTTCGGCAGGTGGGTCTGATCGTGCTGCTGGCCCAGATGGGCTCTTTCGTTCCCGCCGAGGAGGCCCGAATCGGCGTGGTCGACCGCATTTTCACACGGGTGGGCGCCAGCGACAGCCTGGCTACCGGAGAGAGCACTTTTCTGGTGGAGATGAATGAGACGGCCAACATTCTTCACAATGCCACCCCGCGAAGCCTGCTGCTGCTGGATGAAATCGGGCGGGGGACCAGCACCTTCGACGGATTATCCATTGCCTGGGCCGTGGCTGAATACATCCACAACACTCCCGGACTCTCCGCCAAAACGCTATTCGCCACGCATTACCACGAGCTCACCGAACTGGCCCTGATCCTGCCGCGGGTAAAAAATTACAACGTGGCCGTGAAGGAATGGCAGGATCATATCGTTTTCCTGAGAAAGATCGTCGCGGGCGGCTGCGATCACAGTTATGGTATCCAGGTGGCCCGACTGGCGGGATTGCCGGCCGACGTCATCGCCAGAGCCAAGGAGGTACTGGCCAATCTGGAGGAGGCGGAGCTGACGCCCAATAAGATTCCCCGCCTGGCCATAGGTCCACATGCGCCCCCAATGGCCTCTTCTCCACAGCTCAATCTTTTCACCGCCCGGGAGCACCCGGCCCTGAAGATTCTCCACAGTGCCGATGTGGACCGGATCACGCCCCTGGAGGCGCTCAATCTGCTCACTCGCATCAAAGAGCAGCTTGAGGAGACGTAAGCGCTCACAACCTCATGGGAGGAAGCTTTTGCCTCAACGCATACAGATCCTCTCCTCTTCGGTAGCGTCGAGAATCGCGGCCGGGGAGGTGGTTGATCGTCCCGCGTCGGTGGTCAAGGAACTGGTGGAGAATGCCATCGATGCCGGTGGCCGGCGCGTTCGAGTGGAGGTGTCCGGAAGCGGAGAAAAACTTATCCGGGTTTCGGACGACGGCTGCGGCATGTCGCCCGAAGATGCCCGGCTGGCCGTCCGGCGCCATGCGACCAGCAAGATCGTTGACGACCAGGACCTGGAAGCCATCGAAACCCTCGGATTTCGCGGCGAGGCGCTGTCCAGTATCGCCGCCGTATCGATAATGGAGCTGTCTACCCGGGAAGATGGCAGCGATGCGGGTCTCGTTTTGAAGATGGAAGGGGGCAAGTTGATCGACGCATCGCCGGCCGGCCGGCCGGTGGGAACCACCGTGACGGTTAGAAAACTGTTCTTCAATACCCCGGCGCGCCGAAAATTTCTCCGCAGCGCCCAGACCGAGTTCCGCCGCATCGTCGAGGCCATTACTCATTTGTCCCTGGCTCACCGACAGATAGCTTTTCAACTGCTTCACGGTGATCGACAAACTCTGAACCTCGGGCCGGCCAAGGACCTCCGTGAGCGGCTTTCAGATCTCTGGCCTCTTGAGATGGTGAATGATGCCATCTTTTTCTCGCATCAGAGCGCCCCGACAAAGATCGAGGGCTGTGTGGGAACGCCCGGGATGTCGCAAAGCAGCCGGCATCGCCAGATCTTCATCCTTAACGGCCGGCCGGTGATCGACAAGACGCTCCATCATGGGCTGTTTCAGGCCTATCAGGGTTATTTTCAAAAAGACCGTCACCCGGCCGCCGTGGTGCTGATGACCACTGACCCCGGCCTGGTGGATGTCAATGTGCATCCGGCCAAGCGGGAGGTGCGATTCCGGGACAGCCGAGCCATGCATGATCTGCTGGCCTTCACGGTGGGCAAGGCGCTCAGCCGGCTGAACCCGCAGCCCGAGCTGAGAGAACAGATGATCGGTCCCCGCACCGAAAAACACGCCGGAGGCATGAGGGAGATCGCCGGTGAGTATCTGGCCGATCACAGAGGCCCGGCCGATGACCGGACCGCTCGCGGCGTCATCTCCCAGGCCAGCCTGTTCGCCGAACGTTCCGCCGAACAGAAATCGGGCTCCTTTCCGGATGCACGCCATCGTAGTGATCTGATATCACTCTGGCAGCTCCACGATCTGTACATTTTCTCCGCCATTAAAAGCGGAGTAGTGATCATAGATCAGCATGCCGCTCATGAGCGGGTGCTCTACGAGCAGGCCAAACGGAGTTTCCAGCAAAATTCGAACTCCTCTCAGCAGCTGTTGTTTCCCCAGGTCGTCGAGCTCACCCAGGGGCAGCTGCAGGTGTTCGATGAGCATCAGGACCTGCTGGCCGAGCTGGGTTTTGTGGTCCGGCCGTTCGGAGGCAAAACGATCCTGGTGGAGGCAGAACCGGTGACGCTCATGATGGGCCGCCACAGTCAGGTTCTCCGAGACATTCTCGATGATCTGGCTGTCCATCAGCCGGCCGAGCTGGAACGCGAGGAGCGGCTGGCCCGTTCCTTCGCCTGCCAGGGAGCCATCAAGGCTGGGGAGCGGTTGACCCAGGAGGAGATGAATTCACTGGTGAATATGCTGTTTGCCACCTCCTCTCCGTATACCTGCCCTCATGGCCGGCCGACCATCATTCGGATCAGCATGGAGGAGCTGGCCAGGAAATTCGGCCGCTGAGACCGGCCGGGCCGAGCCGAGGGAGGGGGCTGCCGGCATGAGCATCATCGCCGTCGTGATCGGTCCCACCGCGGTGGGGAAAACGGATATTGTCATCAGCGCCCTGGAGGGGATGCGGGCCGAGATCATCTCGGCCGATTCTCGTCAGATCTACCGCTACATGGATATCGGCACGGCCAAGCCCGGACCTGAACAGATTCAGAAGGTGGTTCATCACCTGGTGGATTGTGTCGATCCGGATCAGCCTATAGACGCTGCCCGCTATGCGCAGATGGCCAGCAAAGCTATCGATGATGTTTCCCTGAGGGGTAAGTTCCCGGTGGTCTCCGGCGGCAGCGGGATGTATGTCAGAGCGCTGCTGGAAGGGTTTTTCGACGGCCCCGGGGCCGATGCGGATGTGCGCCAAGATCTCATCGAACAGGAAAAGGCGGAAGGATGCGGCACGCTGCACCATCGGCTGGGCCGGGTCGACCCGGACAGTGCCCGGCGAATCCATCCCCACGATCTGTTTCGAACGGTGCGGGCTCTCGAAGTGTTCGAACGAACCGGTATTCCCCTGACACGTTGGCATCGCGACGGGCGAAAGCAAAAACTTGACCGGGCCTTCTCTCTGGTGGGGCTGTACCGAACCCGAAAGGAACTGTACCGCCGGATCGACCAACGGGTGGATGAAATGATAGGCCGGGGATTGATAGAGGAAGTCAGGGGATTGGTGAAACGAGGGTATGCGGAAACTCTGGCCTCCCTTTCCACAGTAGGATACCGTGAAATGTTGGCCATGCTGGACGGACGAATCAGCCGCGAGGATGCCGTTTCCCTGATGAAGCGAAATACCCGGCAATACGCTAAACGTCAGATGACCTGGTTCGGAAGACTGGAGCAGGTGCTGTGGATCGATGCCGGCGAAACCGCACCGGCCGGACAGAAAAAACGTCTGCGCCGTGTTCTGGAGAACCTTTCAAACGATCGTCGACCTTTAAGAGGAACAGTGGTCCGCAGCCGGGAACGGATGCGTCAGGCCTGGTCTTGGAGAAAGGACCGGTTGGGCGGGCGGTCCGATCGATGAAGGCCGCCATCTGAAGAACTGCGCATGGAGGATAGCCATGAATAGGCAAAGTTTCTGCTCGTTGATCTTTCTGATCGCGCTCCTGGTGCTGATGACTGCTTCCTCATGGGCAGATCTGCTGCAAGAGGTGGCCGATGGCGGTGTCATCGATTGGGGGCGGATGATCATCAGATGTACCGGAACCGGCGGAGCAGAGAGCCATAGCGATGTCGATAGCATAGCGGCTCGGGATAAGGATGAGGTTTTAGAAGCGGCTCGTCGAAACGCTCTGGAAAAGATCATGACAACGCTGAAAGCCATGGTCATTGCTTCGGACGAAACGGTTGCCGATCTGATAGATGATGACGACGTGTTGGAGAAGAGGATTCGATCGCTGGCCGCAAATTTTCGCGAAAAGGGCCTCCACTATATGACCGATGGTTCTGTGGAGATCGATGTCGAGCTGACTCTCCGCGGGGAGTTGATCGACCTTCTGCTGCCGCCCTCCGGCAACGGTCGCAGAGTACCCGACGGCCTGCACTGTCCTGTCTGCGGGCAGCCCTGGCCAAAGGATGTCGATATCCCCGAGGAACTGGAGCTGGTCTGTCCGCAGGGGAATCCGGCCGAGACTTATACCGGTCTGGTCATCGACGCCCGCAGCACTGATATGCACCCGGCGTTGGCCCCTGTGGTGGTGAACGAGTCGGGAAAGATCATTTACGGAGTCCAGTTTGCCCGCCGTCCCAGAGTCCTGCTGGCCGGCCTGGTCAGTTATGAACAAGATGTGGACCTGGCGGCCAAAATGAATCGGGTGTCTCCCCGGGTGCTGTTGATCGAAGCCCGCAAGGCCCGGGGGTCGAAGGGGACAGAGCTGGTCATCGAGAATGAAGATGCCGCGCTGCTGCATTGTAGCCCGCAACATCTAAAGTTTCTATCGGAGTGCCGGGTCATCATCGTGCTGAACTGATTTGTTGCGAGCCGGAGCCATTCTAATTATTAAGGGGATCCGAACCATGGCGATCGACAGGATCATGTCCTGGACTCTACTGGTCGGCCTGTCATTGAGCGCGTGCTGCGCCCATCGGTCCGGGCATGTGCCCGATGTCACCACCGCTGATCCGCGAACATATGTTGAAGCCGGCAGAAAGTTTCTCGGGGAATCGCGCCTGGAGGAAGCAGCCGATCGTTTCCGAGCGGCTCTCGCTCTCGATTCGGATGATGTGACCGCTCTTGAGGGATTGGGGCTGGTGGCTCTGGAACGGGGCGACTGGTCGGAAGCCGAGGATTATTTCCGTCAGGGGCTGGCAAGGGAATCGGCCTATGCCCCGCTTTTCGTGGATTTGGGCAGAGTGGCGGCCGCCCGCGAAAATAACCAGGAAGCGATAGAATATTATCTCCGGGCCATCGCGATGGAAGAGAGCCTGGCGGAAGCTCATTACCGTCTGGGACTGATGTATGAACGAACGGGTCAATTCAGCCTGGCGGAGGAGTACTATAAAAAAACGCTGGACAGGGATCCGAACTACTCCGCGGCGATGGAGAGCTGGAGAGACCTGGCCAGGCGCCGATCTTCGCCTGAGGATCTGCCTCCCGAGTATATCAGCATCGTCAAAAAGCCGGTCATCAGCCGGGCCGATCTGGCCGCCATGCTGGCCCGCCAGCTGCCCCTGGAACGGATCTGCGACGCTAAGGCGAATCTCGCTGGGCCGGCGGATGTCCCCCTATCGGAGGATGTCCCCCTGCCGGGGGATGTCTCCGGTCACTGGGCCAGCCGGGAGATCTCCAAGGTGATCGCCTGCGGCCTGATGGCTCCGTTTGAAGACGGGGCCTTCCGTCCGCGGCAGGCCATGAGCCGGAGAGATTTCGCCCGCATCATGGGAGATATTCTGTTCAGGTTCGAAGAGGAGGATTGGTCCGGCCGCCGGCCCATTGAGCCGGTCATAGCACCCTCCGATGTGCCCAATGAGGACTCGGATCTGGCGGCCATCACGCTGGTCACTGACCTGGGGATCATGGAACTGCGGGAGGACGGCTCTTTCCGACCGGATGGAGAGATCAACGGGTATGCGGCCACCAGGGCGGTTCGGGCGCTGAAAGAACATCTGTCACCGTAACGCGGTCTCGAAACGGCCGCGATCCGTGAACGAGAGTTGATCCATATGGCGGTGCGCATCGCATCGGTGGAGCCGGGAAGTCCGGCTCACCGCTCGGGCATTCGCTCCGGGAACTATCTGGTCGAGATCAACGGTCAGCCGGTTCACGATCGGCTGGACGCTCAATATCTCCTTCATGATGAACGGGTTTTACTTTCCATTCGGAATGCGCGGGGGCGGCTGAAACGGCACGAAATTGAAAAAGCCTATGAGGACGACGCGGGCCTGCGTTTGCCACCCCTGCGGCCCCGAACATGCCGGAACCACTGTATCTTTTGTTTTGTAGATCAGCTTCCCCACGGGCTGAGGAAGAGCCTGTACCTCAAGGACGAGGATTACCGCCTGTCCTTTCTCCAGGGCAGCTATGTCACCCTCACCGACCTGAAGGAAGGTGAGCTCGATCGCATCATTCAGCAGAGGCTGAGCCCGCTGTATATTTCCGTGCACAGCACCGACCAGGCGATCAGGCGGCATATGCTTGGGAGAAAGGATGTTCCCGACATCACCGGGATCATCGAACGGCTGGCACAGGGGCGCATTGAGATGCACAGCCAGGTGGTCCTGTGTCCCGGCATCAACGATGGTGAGATGCTGCGGCAAACGGTCGGTGACCTGGTCCGCTACTTTCCGGCCTTGCGTACGGTGGCGGTGGTACCGGTTGGTTTAACCCGTCATCGCCGCCATCTGTACCCTCTCAAACCGGTCACCATCGAAACGGCGCGGCGGCTGCTGGACACCATCGCGGGCTGGCAGAGGGCGTATCGCCGTACACTGGGATCCGTTTTCGTTCATGCCGCCGACGAATGGTATCTTCTGGCCGGCCGAGAGATACCCGCGGCGGAAAGCTATGGGGATTTTGAACAGTTGGAGAACGGCGTGGGCATGGTCCGGCAATTTCTAGACCGGTTCGAAGGACGGTACAGGCACTTTCCGCAGAGCCTGTCTCGTCCCAGGGCCATCACCATCGTCACCGGACGTCTGGCGGCCTCTTTTCTCGGGCCGACCCTGGTCGACCGGCTGTCCCGGATCGGGAATCTTACCGTTCACCTGCGGGCCATAGACAACAGGCTTTTCGGAAGGTCGGTCACCGTCAGCGGTCTGCTCACAGGTGGGGATATCGTCAACAGCCTGCGCGCTCATCCAGTCCAGGGAACCGTTCTTCTGCCGCCCAACTGTCTCAACGAGCAGGGCGTTTTTCTGGACGACCTTACTCCCGGGGATGTGGCCGAGCAATTAGGCCGGGAGGTGATCGTGACCGACCGGCACGAACCTCTCCGGAGTCTCGAAAGGGTCCTCGCATGAGCATCTCAACTCAACCGGTGGTGGCCATCGTGGGCCGGCCGAACGTCGGTAAATCGGCGCTGTTCAACCGCATCATCAGAAAGAGAATGGCCATCGTCCACGACCGGCCGGGGATCACCAGGGACCGGCTGGCCGCCATGGCCGATTGGGCCGGCAGAGACTTTCTGTTGGTCGACACCGGCGGGCTGGTGATCTCCGAAAAAGAGGACCTGATCCAGGCCGTCGGACAACAGGCCCGCCTGGCCATCCAGGAAGCTGATGTCGTTCTCCTGGTCGTGGACCTGGAGGTGGGGCAGAGTCTGGAAGATCTGGAGGTGGCTCGGCATCTTCTCCGGGCCGGCAAGAAGACCATACTGGTCCTGAATAAGTCCGACACGTCCGGTGCCCGGGAACATACGGCAAGTTTTTTCTCTCTTGGGCTGGGTGAAGGGCAGATCGTCTCCTCACTGCATGGAAGAGGCGTAGGGGATCTGCTGGATCTTGTGGTTGCAAAGCTGCCCCCGGAAACAAAGCAGCCAGAGCAGCAGGAAGGGATTCAGGTGGCCGTCCTGGGGCGGCCCAATGTCGGCAAATCCTCTCTGGTGAACGCTATCGTGGGAGAGAAACGGGTCGTCGTGGATGCGATCCCGGGGACCACGCGGGATGCCGTGGATACTGTCTTTTATCTGGGTACCCAGCGATTCATCTTCATCGACACAGCCGGCCTGAGAAGAAAAAGCAAGGTCACGGAAGGGGTAGAATTCTACAGCACACTGAGGACGTTGCGGGGATTGAACCGCTGCCAGGTGGCACTGGTGGTGATCGATGCCGTTCAGGGGCCCACGCAGCAGGATGTGCACATCATCGGGCAGGCTCAGGAGGCTTTCAAGGGTATCATCATGGTCCTGAATAAGTGGGATCTGGTTCGAGAAGATGTGGATCTAACGGCCTATGAGGCTCAGGTGAAAAAACGATATCCTACGATGAGCTATGTCCCTCTGGTGAATACATCCGCTCTGACCGGGCAGAACGTGCCGACTTTGCTGGATCATGTCCGCGCGGTTTACCGTGAACGGGGCAGGAGAATTACCACCGGACGGGTGAATAAGTTTCTGGAAACCTTGATCCACCACAGGCAGCCTCCGTCCCTGAGGGGACGATCGACGAAGATCTATTACGCAGTCCAGCAGATGGTCCATCCGCCCACCTTCATATTTTTCACCAATCACCCCGAAGCCTTCAGGGCGCCCTATCTGCGGTTTATCCAAAACCAGCTGCGCGGCGCTTTTGGCTTCAGCGGGACTCCGCTGCGGGTGTGGATCCGCAAGCGGGAGGGGAAAGGCTGATGCGTTTCATCCTTATCCTGTTGCTCAGCTATCTTCTGGGATCGATCCCCACGGCTGTGTGGTTAGGAAAGATGGTCCGGAAGGTCGACATCCGGGAACACGGCAGCGGCAATTCCGGAGCGACGAATGCTCTGAGAGTACTGGGTGTGAGATGGGCATTGGCGGTGCTGGTTCTCGATATATCCAAAGGGCTGGCGGCCGTGCTGCTGCTGGTTCCGCTGCTGTCCGCCGGTTCCCCCGATGATCCCACGCTGGTATCGGTCCTGGCCGGAACGGCCGCTATTGTGGGTCATGTCTTTCCGGTGACCATCGGTTTCCGGGGAGGGAAGGGAGTCGGCACCAGCGCCGGCGTGATGTTCGCCCTGGCCCCCCTGGTGGCTTCAGCGGCGCTGGTTATCTGGCTGGCGGTGGTCGCGGCCACCCGGTATGTATCGCTGGGCTCGATGCTGGCCGTCGTGAGTGTCACGCCGCTGTTGATTCTCCAAGGCCATCTTTTCGATACCGGTATGAAGAGTCCACTGCTGGGGTTCGCCCTGTTGCTGGCCATCGGAGTGCTGATCAGCCACAGAGCCAATATCAAACGGCTTCTGGAGGGCAGAGAGAACAGGCTTTCCCTGAGTGCGCCCCGGGCGGCAAGGAGATCCCGATGAGACAGGTGACCGTTCTGGGCGCCGGCGGATGGGGCACTGCCCTGGCCATTCTGCTTCACGGCAATGGATACCAGGTTCGGCTGTGGGAGTATTTTCAGGATCGCGCCGAGGAGCTCCGCAAGAACCGTCACAACAAGATCTTTCTGCCCGGCATTGACATCCCCCGGGACATCCTCATCACTCATCTTCAAAAAGATGCTCTGGAAGGATCGGAGTTGGTTGTATTCGCTCTGCCGTCGCACCTCATGCGTCCGTTAGCCGCCGGAGCGGCGCCCCTGATGAGGACCGGAATTCTGTCGGTGAATGTGGCCAAGGGATTGGAAAGAAAGACTCTCAAACGTATGTCCCAGGTCTTGGAAGAGGAACTGCCGGAGGGCACCCCCATTGTCACGCTCTCCGGTCCCAGTCATGCCGAAGAGGTCAGCCGTGGGATTCCCACCGCGGTGGTCGCGTCCTCCCGGTCGGAAAGCCACAGCTGTCAGGTCCAGACGGCCTTCATGAGTCCGAGCTTCAGGGTTTATACCAACGATGACCTGGTGGGCGTCGAGCTGGCCGGATCGCTGAAGAACATCATCGCCATCGCCGTCGGGATCTGCGACGGTCTGGGATACGGCGATAATACCAAAGGGGCTCTCATCACCAGAGGGCTGGCCGAGATCAGCCGGCTGGGACAGGCTCTGGGGGCACGTCAGGAAACCTTTGCGGGTCTCTCCGGTATGGGAGATCTGATCACCACCTGCGCCAGCCGGCATAGCCGCAATCGTTATGTGGGCGAACAGATCGGCAGAGGACGGTCACTTCAGGAGGTACTCGATTCCATGGAGATGGTGGCCGAGGGAGTCAATACCACTGATTCCGGATGGGCGCTGGCCCGCCGGACAGGCGTGGAGATGCCCATTACCGAGCAGGTCTATGGTGTTCTTTTCGAGCGGAAGGATCCACGGAAGGCGGTCAATGATCTGATGACCAGAGGTCCGAAATCGGAAATAACCGCGAAGGGGAAATAGAGTAACGTGGCCAAGAGAGAAGGTTAGCGATACGATCCATCCGAAGACGAAAGCGGGAGGTGGTTCATTTGGTCAAACTCTCTCCGACCAAG
>CAZOYL010000019.1:0-887 GCA_964584035.1 uncultured Gemmatimonadota bacterium
CCGGGCGTATAGCAGATGCATGACCGCATGTTCCGAACCGCCGACATATTGATCCACCGGCAGCCATTTGGCGGCCAGCTGCGGATCAAAGGGGCGCTGATCATCGTGCGGACTGAGATAGCGCAGAAAGTACCAGGAAGAGCAGACAAAGGTATCCATGGTGTCCACTTCCCGCCGGGCTTTACCGCCGCAAGCGGGACAGCGTGTGTTGACAAAATCCTGGTTGGTAGACAAGGGCGATTGTCCTGATCCCCGGGGTGTGAAATCAACCTCCCGAGGCAACCGGACCGGCAGATCCTTTTCCGGTACCGCAACGATGCCGCATTTCTGACAGTAGATCATCGGGATCGGTGCACCCCAGTACCGCTGCCGGGAGATGAGCCAATCTCTGAGTTTATAATTCACACACCGCCTTCCGGTTCCTGCCTTCTCCAGAGCGTCGGCGATGCCTTCCCAACCCTCCCCTGAAGGCAATCCGTCGAGATCTCCGGAGTTGATCATCAGCCCGGCCTCCACATAGGCTTCCTTCAGCTCTCCCCCATCTCCTGCTCCGGGTGGACGAATCACTTCCCGGATGGGCAGATCGAATTTTTGGGCGAACTCGAAATCCCTTTCGTCATGGGCCGGAACGGCCATGACGGCTCCGGTGCCGTAACTGGCCAGGACATAGTCGGCGATCCAGACGGGCACTCGTTCACCGTTGATGGGGTTGATGGCATATGCGCCTGTGAACACGCCGGTTTTTTCTCTCTCGGTGGAGGTCCGCTGGATCTCGCTCTCCCGGCGGGCCTGCTCGACATATTCCCGCACCGCTGATTCCTGTTCCGGGGTAGTCAGATGGTTTACCAGAGGGTGCTCCGGGGCCAGGACCATATAGGTGACGCCGT
>CAZOYL010000019.1:897-29633 GCA_964584035.1 uncultured Gemmatimonadota bacterium
GCCGTAGAGCGTGTCCGGCCGGGTTGTGAACACCGGCATCTCCTGATCGCTTTCAACCGTTCGGAAAACCACCTCGACACCAACGCTGCGTCCGATCCAATTCCGCTGCATGATCTTGGTCGTCTCCGGCCAATCGATGCGTTCTAAATCCTCCAGCAGCCGGTCGGCGTATTCGGTGATCTTAAAAAACCACTGTTCCAGATCCTTATGCGTTACCGTCGCGCCGCATCGTTCGCACATTCCGTCGACCACCTGTTCGTTGGCCAGAACGGTCTGGCAGCTGGGACACCAGTTGACCGGTGCCTTTTTTCTGACGGCCAGTCCCTTGTGATACAGCTGCAGGAAAAGCCACTGAGTCCAGCGGTAATACTCCGGGGAACTGGTATCGATCTCCTTGTCCCAGTCGTACATGGCCCCCATGATTTGCAGCTGCTTGCGGATCTGGGCGATATTATCGGCCGTGCTCTCCGCCGGATGGATGCCGTGAGAGATGGCGTAGTTCTCGGCCGGAAGACCGAAGGCATCGTACCCCATGGGTTCGAAAACGTCATAGCCGAGCATACGCTGATAACGAGCCCAGGTATCGGTAGGGCCATAATTATACCAGTGCCCGGTGTGCAGACGATAACCGGATGGATAGATGAACATCACCAGACAGTATAGCTTCCGCCGGGCTGTCTGGAGATCGACGGTATTGATACCGCTGTCCTGCCAGCGCTGGCGCCATTTGCTCTCGATCTCTTGGAAGGGGTAGTGAGATGTCGTCTTCATTCGAAAAGGGTCCTCTAAAAAAGAAACGCGGAAAGCGTCTTATTCAAGGATACACGCGTGAGAGAAGTCTCGGAAAAGGAATCGTCTCCCTCACGTGAGGACGGCCGCAGATCCAGGCCACGGTGCGTTCGATCCCCAGGCCGAAACCGGCATGGGGAACACTTCCGTATCGTCGCAGATCCAGATACCATTGAAAAGGTTCCCGGGGAAGTTGATGCTGATCGATTTTTTTCTGCAGCTCTTTGAGGTCGTCCTCGCGCTGCCCGCCGCCGATGATCTCTCCATATCCCTCCGGAGCCAGCACATCCAGGCAGAGCGCCAATCGGTCATCCTGTGGGTCGGTTTTCATATAAAAAGCCTTACACTCCAGAGGGTAGCGATGCACCATGATCGGCCGGTCGAATCGCTCCGACAGCAGGGTCTCCTCCGGGGCACCGAAGTCCTGGCCCCAGGTGAACTCTTCACCGCGTTCCTGAAGAATCTTCACCGCCTCGTCGTAAGAGATCCGGGGGAACGGTTTGACGACCTTCTGGAGTGTCGTCGGATCTCGATCCAGGGTACTGAGCTCCTTCGATCGGTTCTCCAAAACCCGGGAGACGATGAAGACGATGAACTCCTCGGCCAGATCCATGGTATCGTTCAGGTCGTAGAAGGCCATCTCCGGCTCGACCATCCAGAATTCGGTCAGATGCCGGCGGGTTTTGGCCTTCTCGGCTCGAAAGGTCGGCCCGAAACAGTAGACCCTGCCGAAGGCCATGGCGGCCGCTTCGTTATATAATTGGCCACTCTGAGTGAGATAGGCTTTCTCCCCGAAATAATCGGTCTCGAACAGCGTGGTCGTGCCCTCAACAGCTGCCGGCGTAAAGATAGGGGCATCGATTAATATAAAACCACGCTGGGCGAAAAAGTCACGGCAGGCGCGAACGATCTCATCTCGCACCCGCAGGACGGCATGCTGTTTTGAGGAGCGCAGCCACAGGTGTCGGTGATCCATCAGGAAAGCGGTACCGTGCTCCTTGGGCGTGATGGGGTATTCCTCGGCGATCTGAATGACCTCAATGGACCGAATGCCCAGCTCGAATCCGCCGGGGGCCCTTTCATCTACCCGGACCGTTCCGGTGACCCTCAGGGATGATTCCCGGGTCAGCCGGTCGCATAAAGCAAAGGTCTCCGGGTCGCTCTCTTTCTCAAAGAGAACTCCCTGCAGCAGACCGGTTCCGTCCCTGACGATGAGGAATTTGAGCTTGCCGCTGGATCTCTGCCCATAGAGCCAGCCACTCACGGTCACCTCTTGACCGACATGTGCTCCTATGTCCTCGATGTAGGTTGGTATCGTCGCCATAAGCTCAGCGCTCCTCGTATGATAATCTTGCGTACCCGACAGCTCCGATGGATCTATCGGACCAGCAACAGCGGCAGATCGATCCGCCGGAGCACTTCTTCGGCCGTACACCCTAACAGCGCTTCCCAAAGGCGGGTGTGGCCGTGAACTCCCATGATGACCAGGTCCGCCTTTTCCTCCCGGCAGGCCTGTAGAATGGCTTCGCTGGCTTTTCCCCCAAGGACTTTCGATGAGGTCTTCAGCCCATAGGGTTGTAAATATTGCTCGGCCTCGTCGATCGTGCTCTGCCCCGATCCGGGGTCCTCATCAACGGCCAGCAGCACCAGAGGACATCGAAAGCGGCCGGCCATATCGGCGGCGATCTGAAGTCCGTGATTGGCCTGGGGACTGCGATCGTAAGCCAGCAACATTTTTTCGATCCGACGATAGTGCTGGGGCAGAACGAAAACCGGTTTATTGGCCTGTCGCACGGTGCCGTCCAGGGTGGCGCCCATGAGTTTGTGACCCCAGCGGGCATATTCGCCGCGACGTCCCATGACGATAAGGTCCACCATACGAGCCTGTTCGCAGATGATCTCTACCGGGGAGCCGGAGATCTTCTGGGTGACAAACTGGACGCCGGCCTTCTTGGCTTCCTGGACGCAGGCCTTGAGTACCTCCTGGGCCTTTTCCTCTAATACTTTCTTAGCTTCACTTTGGTATGTCGCGCTGGCCGGCATCATCGGCATAAAACCGTCGGCTCCGATCGAGACACTCCACTCGAAGATGCGTACATCCACAATGCTCAGGAACCGGACCAGAGCGTCGAATTTCAGGGCCAGCTGGATAGCCTGCTGGAGAACGGCATTGCTGTATGCCGATCCATCAACGGTGGCCAGGATGTTCTTCACAATCCCTCTCCCGGAGACTAGACCTTTCCAAGGACAGCGTAAGCAATCTTGGAAGCATGCAGGTTAATGCGGTTGAGATCACTGATCAGATCCATATGCACGGCGCTGGTATCCACTGTTTCCTTAAGTCCCTTGTGAAGACGATCGATATGGGCGCGATGGAGTCGGTTTTCCTCCAGAGAGAGCCGCTTGCGTCTCTCGATGACTTTCTTGGCCAAACTCTTATCCCAGGAAGCGACGGCATTGATGGCCATCTGTAAAGTAGTGACAACCTCTGAATGAAATTGGTTGATCTCATCGAACCCCTGGTCAGAGAAATAAAACGGTTGACCGATCTTCTTCTTGGCATAGACCATCAGCTTCTTACTGACCAGATCGCCGATCTGCTCCATCTCACTGGTGATGAACAGAAGAGCGATTTCCCTGTCTCCCTGCTGAGGGGTGAGTTCTTTCTGGGAGAGTTTCGTCAAATACGGCGTGATAGATTCCTCCAGGAGATCGACTTTGTCGTCCTGAGCAATTAATTGTCGATACAGTTGTTCATCATTTTCACGATATACCGTCATCGTTTCTTTAACCATACTAAAGACCATATCGGCCATTCGCAATATCTCACGAGTGGCCTGGCCCAGGGCCAGCTCGGGTGATTGCAGAAGATGAGATTCAAGATAGCGCGGAGCAAATTCTTTCGGAGCCCTGCCCCTCTGCGGTAAAAGTCCTTTGAGAAATCGATCATACAGCGTGATGAACGGGAGAAAGAGCAACGCCATGCTCAAGTTAAAAAAGGTATGCACATTGGCTATCTGGCGTGTGATCTCCCCGGATGTATGGCTGAATAAAGCGGCCACATGGCCGATGAACGGAAACATGAGCACGGCTCCTGCGATTTTGAAAATGGTATGCCCCCAAGCCACTCTTTTACCGCTCACGTTGGCATTCAGGCTGGCCAGCAGGGCGGTCACACAGGTCCCCACGTTTGCGCCCAGGATCAGAGGAATAGCGGTTGAGAGATCAACGATCAGTCCTTGTAGCGATAGGGTTAAAACCAGACCAAGAGTTGCTGCGCTGCTCTGTATTATACCCGTGAAAACAGCAGACACCAAGAGGCCCAGTAATGGTTTGTCTCCCATTGAAACGAGAAGATTTGTAATTTGTTGATAATGTCTTAAGGGAGATACCGCATCGGACATCACCTTCATTCCGAAGAAGATCAAACCGAACGCCAGGACGACTCCTCCAATTCGATAACCACGGGTATCTTTGTTCATCAATGTGAGAAGAAATCCGATCGTTACGATCAGCAGCGCATAGTCGTAGATCCGAAATGCGATCAGCTGTACGGTCACGGTCGTTCCGATATCGGCACCTAATATGAGACTTAGGCTTTGCAAGAGGCTGATGAGACCAACGCTGGTAAAACTGACCAGCATGACCGTGGTGGCACTGCTGCTCTGCAGGATCACGGTTGCAAAAGCACCAACGATGAGACCTTTAAATCGATTGCTGATCAATCGACTGATGATATAGCGCAATCGGTTGCCAGCAACACTCTCTAAATGATTTCCCCCCATGCGAAGTCCGAAGAGAAAGAGACTCAGACCTCCCAGAAGGGCAAAAAATGAGATGATGGTAAATGATTCACCATTCATATGATGAATTCTCTTCTCGTTCAGGCGCAAAAAAGGAAAAGCCCCCAGCGTTGCCGGCATCGATGTAAATGCGGCCCTGGGGGCTCAGGCATACTGGAACGATAACCTCACGTGTCCGCCGGGGGCATGGCTGGACTCAGACTCGATTGCCATCGAACGAACATGTTCGCCTCGGCAGGTCACATCAGGTATCGGTGTCCTCCTGTTTCTGGTCGGCATCCTCTGAGGACCGGGCCTTCTCCTGTGTTTCTCCGGCGGCACTCTTTTTCTGCTCGTCCGTTTCTTCCTCTTCGCCGGCAGCTTGATCCGCTTGAGACGCCCGGGCGGTTTTCTCCTCTTCGAAGCCCTCCCCTTCCCGGGTCGATGCATCCGGTTGATCTGTTTGGTCTGCAACGTCATCAGGCGATGCCTGCGGCTCGACCGTTTGATCTGCAACGTCATCAGGCGATGCCTGCGGCTCGACCGTTTGATCTGCAACGTCATCAGGCGATGCCTGCGGCTCGACCGTTTGATCTGCAACATCCTCGGGTTCCCCGGCTTCAGAGGCATCCGCCTGAACGATAGCCCCGGCTCCGGCCACATCGCCCATGGTCAGTTTCTTCACCTGATGCTTGGCCAGATATTCGTCCAGCTCAGCTTTTTCACGGTCTTCGAAGTAGGCTTTGGCGCTGAGGATGATCTTCCGGTTTTCGAGGTCGAATTCGATGACCTTGAGGGGGATCTTTTCCCCCACCGAAAAAGCCTCAGCCGGTTTGTGGATGTCGGTACGCCCTAACTGGGTCAGGGGAACGAACCCCTCCACATCCTCGGGAAGCTCCACGATGACGCCTCTCTCCAGAAGTCGCAGGATTTTGCCTTCTACCGTCCCTCCAAGGGGATAGATGGTCGCCAGATGCTCCCAGGGATCCTCGATGAGCTGCTTGTATCCCAGTGAAACCCTGCGGTTTTGTTTGTCGATATTGAGAATGACCACCTCAACCTTGTCGCCTTTCTTGAGGACTTCACTGGGGTGGTGGATACGGCGAGTCCAGGAGAGATCCGAGATATGGACCAGTCCATCGATGCCCTCCTCGATTTCGACGAAGGCTCCGAAATTGGTCAGGTTCCTGACTTTGCCGACCACTTTGGAATTCAGCGGATGGCGCTCCTCTAAAGTCAGCCAGGGATCGGGCTGGATCTGCTTGAGTCCCAGAGAGATCTTCTCGCCCTCCTTGTCTACCTTGAGCACCATCACCTCCACCACATCACCGATGGCTACCACCTTTGAGGGGTGTCGAATGTGCTGTGTCCAGGACATCTCGGAGATATGGATCAGCCCCTCGATGCCTTTTTCCAGCTCCACAAAGGCACCGTAATCGGTGATGCTGACAACCTTCCCGCGGACCTTGCTCTCCACGGGATATTTCTCCTCGACATTCTCCCAGGGATAAGGCGTGAGCTGTTTGAGTCCCAGAGAGATTCGTTCTCGCTCCCGGTCGAAATTGAGCACCTTGATCTTGAGAACATCTCCTATGGCCACCAGCTCGGAGGGGTGACTGACCCGTCCCCAGGACATATCGGTAATATGCAGCAGTCCATCGATGCCGCCGAGGTCGATAAAAGCTCCGAAGTCGGTAATGTTCTTGACCGTTCCCTCGCGCACCTGGCCGACCTCCAGCTCCTTGATGATCATGGCCTTGGCTTTCGCCCGCTTCTCTTCCAGGACGACCCGTCGGGAAATGACGATATTTCTCCTCATTTTATTCAGTTTTATGATCTTGAAGGAGAATACCTCGCCGATCAGTTTATCCAGATCGGGCACCGGCCGCAGAGCCACCTGAGAGCCGGGAAGAAAGGCATCGACTCCGAAGAGGTCGACGACCATGCCGCCCTTGATACGTCGCAGAATGCGTCCATCGACCAGCTTGCCATCTTCATAGGATTCCTTGATGGTATCCCAGACTTTCATGAAGTCGGCTTTCTGCTTGGAAAGCACCAGTTGTCCCTCCTGGTTCTCCATGCTCTCCAGAAAGACATCGACCTCATCGCCAACCTTGATGTTGAGGGGTTCCCCGAATTCGACGATGGGAATGACGCCCTCGGATTTGAAGCCCACATCGATCATCACGTCACTCTCGGTAACCTGGATGACTTTTCCCGAGACGATCTCACCCTCCCGGATATCCTGCAGGGTTTCGTCGTAAGCCGCCAGCATCTGCTCGTATTCTTCCTGGGAATATCCCTCTTCGTCATCATAGACGACTGCTGCCGTCGCGGCCTTCTCCTCGGAAACCTGCTCATCCTCGGATTCGATCGTCACCGCCGCTTCTGCCGCAGCTTGTTCGGCGACGGACGCAGCCTTCGCCGGTTCCTCCTGAGCCGTTTCGGAACTTTCCGTTTTCACCGGTGTCTCAGAGTCCTCCGGCGGGGCGGCCGTTTTCTTCTTCTCTTCATCCGCTGATGAGGATTTTTCTCCCGCAGCGGCCTTCTTCTTCGTTGCGGAGGCTTTAGCCTTTGTGCCGGTTGGTTTAGACTTCCGGGTCTCACCTCCTTTTTCCTTCTTTACCTTCTCTTCCTCGGCGGAAGGGAGGCTTTGCTCGAGATCTTCTGTCAACATCATTGTCGTCGTTCCCCTTTCTTTATGGATTTCGGCTTCGAAAAGCCGATAGTACTCATTTTTTACACTGCGCCAGGTCTCTCAAATTCTCGATGCGTCGCATCACCTCATCGACCACCCGGCGGTAGGCCGTTTTTCCCTGGCCCTGTTGTCGGATCCATTGCGAAGAGAGAGGCGGTCCAAAGCGCACGACCAGTCGCCGTCGCCTGAACAGCGTTTTTCGTAAGCAGTTGGAAGATCTGATATGGGCCGGCACGACGTCGACCCCGGCATCCAGGGCTAATTTCCCCAAACCGATCTTTCCCGGAAGCAAGCGATCGCCGGGTCCCCGGGTTCCCTCGGGGAAGAATACGACTGCCTGGCCCTCTTCGAGCAGCCGGGCGATGCTTCTCAAGGCAGCCCGGTCGGGTCGGCCTCTGCTCACCGGAATGGTATTCAAGGCGCTAACGACCGGACCGAGGAAACGATTTTCGAACAGCTCCCTTTTCCCCAGATAATACATCTCTCTGGGAATGGCGGCGCCGAGCACCGGAGGATCTGCCAAGCTGACATGATTGCTGGCTACGATGACGGCGCCTTCCAGGGGAACACGATCGGCATGGTAGACTCGAAATCCAAAGAGCGTTTTCAGCAGGACCTGCAAAGAGCACCAGATACATTTATAAAGAGGCCGCATGGCCTGGTGTCCTATGATTCGTAGTCTGGATCGATGCTGAACGAGAAAATTGCGCCAGCATTTGCTCCAGCGTCTGTTCGATGGATAGCTCAGTGGTGTCGATGATTACGGCATCCTCGGCCCGGCGAAGCGGAGCAACCCGGCGCTGGCTGTCGTTTTGATCCCGTCGGCTCAACTGTTCCTCGAGCTTCTCGAGATCGGCTTGACGCCCCCAGCCCTGCATCTGGCGATACCGTCGTCGAGCCCTCTCCCGGACCGAAGCGGTGAGAAAGAACTTCACATCGGCATCGGGCAGGACCACGGTGCCGATATCCCTTCCCTCCATGACCACTCCCCCCTGTCGAGCCATGTCGCGCTGTTTCTGAACCATGATGGCGTGAACATGGCGATATGCTGAGATGCGGGAGGAAGCCATGTCGATACGTGTCGTCCGGATCTCAGCGGTGACATCCCGATCGTCGATGGTAATCCGGTAAGGCCACGTGTTCTCTTCCGGGGATTGCACAAAGCGAATCTCAGAATTCCGGGCCAACTCTCCTAGGCGTTTCTCGTCCTCCAGGGACAAACCCAGTTGAAGGGCTTGAACGGCCAGCGCCCGGTACATGGCCCCGGTATCGACGAAGGTGCACCGCAGTTTCTCGGCCAGCAGCATTCCCAGGGTTCCTTTGCCGCTGCTTCCAGGACCATCGATAGCCACCACTAAAGAGTCAGGATTCACCTTGGCTTCGTCTCCCGGAGGAATCTATTGATATGATCAACCAGTTTTCAAATCGGGTGTCTTCTCGGATGATTTCGATAGCCGGGCGATCTCCTCGACCGTCAGATATCGCCATCGGCCGATGGGCACATCATGGACCGTTAAACCGGCAAAACTCACTCGCTGGAGCTTGCGGACGGGATGCCCGATGGCAGCGCACATCCGTTTCACCTGGCGCTTCTTTCCGGTGATCAACTCTATAAATAAACGGCTATTTCCTGATGTCGTCGATTCCAGCAGGGCCGTCCGGGCTCGAGCTGTTCCGTCCTCCAGAGAAAGCCCCTTGATCATCCGGGTCAGATCAGCTTGCTGAATCTTCCCGGTCACCAGAGCCCGGTATCCCTTGACGACTTCATGCCGAGGGTGCATCAATCGATGGGCCAGGTCGCCGTCATCGGTCAGCAGCAGCACCCCCTCTGTGTCCAGGTCCAGGCGTCCCACGGGAAACACACGCCGGGGGATATCCCGGATGAGGTCATACACGGTGGGTCGTCCGCGGGAATCGGCGGCCGTCACCAGAAATCCGGACGGCTTGTGTAACAGGACATAAAGGTAACCCGATTCGACGGTAACGGCCAGAGCAATAGACCTTCCATCGAGGATCACCGAATCACTGGCCTCATCGATCAACAGTCCTGGCTGACGCACGCGCTGGCCGTTAACCTGAACTCGACCCTCCAGGATGCGCTGATCCGCCTGACGCCGTGAGATCCCCGAATGCCGGGCCAGAAATCTGTTCAACCGGATGGTCGTGATCGGTCACCAATTCCTCTGCCGGCTCGTGAGCCTCGATAAGAGATTTTAACTCCTCCCTGGTGGGTAGATCGGTGATCTTATTCAGCCCGAAATAGCGGAGGAATTCATCCGTAGTACCATACAGGAGCGGCCGTCCGGGCGCCTTTTTCCGGCCGCGGATGGTGATCAGATTCCGCTGCATCAGGGTCTTCAGCACGCCTCCGATGTTGACACCGCGGATCGACTCGATATCGGTCCTGACGATGGGCTGTTGGTAGGCCACAATAGCCAGCGTTTCCAGAGCCGGTTTGGACAAACGGACCGTCGTCCTGTTTCGATACAGCTCTTTAACCCAGCGGGCATAGCGCGGACGCGTGCATATCTGATACCCGCCGGCGATCTCGATGATCTGAACGCTATGGCCATGTTGATCGTATCGCTGCCGAAGATCGGCGATCACAGCTCGGAGACCGGCGGGATCGATATTCCCCAGCAGCGTCAAAAGCTTATTGAAGCTCAGGGGATGATCGCTGGCGAACAACAGCGCCTCGACGATACACTCATTCTCCGAGATGATTCGGTCGGTCATGAATGCTCCTGGTCAGGAGAGATCGCCAGACGGTGGATCCAGATCTCACCGAAAGCCTGTTTCTGCCTGACGGCGATACGATGGGCGCGCATCAGCTCCAAAAGAGCTAAAAAGGTTACCACCATAACGGTTATTCTGGTGTCGGAGCGAATAAGTTCTCCAAAGGCAATTTTCTTCTCATTATTTAAAAGATCTAAGATATAAATACATTTTTGATTTACAGTGTATTCCTCAAGTACTACATTATGTGTGGCGCCTTCGGGTTCAGATTCTATGATCTGTTCGAAGGCATTGATGAGTTCAAAGAGGCTGACCTCTAAAAGGTCTTCCTCCTCTTCGACCTCATCGGGAAGACTCTCGCCTGGCCTGGTAAAGATCTGTCGAGCCTGGTGCTCACATTTGAGCAGCGATTGGGCCGCTGTTTTATAGAGACGATATTCCAGAAGACGCTGGACCAGCTCCTGTCGAGGGTCCTCCTCAAGAAACTCTCCGGCCTGGACCGGCTGGGGCAAGAGCAGCTGCGATTTAATGATCATCAGTGTGGCAGCCATGACCATAAATTCCGCTGCCACGTCCAGTTGAAGAACCCTCATGAACTGCAGGTATCCGAGATACTCCTCGGTGATCCGGGAGATGGGGATATCGTGAATGTCGATCTGGTCTCTCTGAATCAGAAACAGCAGCAGATCCAGAGGTCCCTCGAACAGCGGCAGTTTAACCTGATACCCGGGTGGTGGTGCCGTCTCGTAGAGTGATGTTAACGTGGACGGGATCATGTCACTGCTCCCCTGCCATTCTATCGAATATGCATCGCCTCGCGGACCTCCGACATGGTGTCGGCGGCGATGGCTCTTGCCCGGCGAGCGCCCTCAGCGAGGATATCTTCCACTTCCGAAATATTCGCTTCCAGCTGAAGTCTTTTCTCCCGGAAGGGTTCTAAAAAATCTGTGATTTTCTCTGCCAGGGCTTTTTTATCGGCTACACAGCCCAGCCGGCCGGCCCGGCACTTCCGTTCGATCTCGGCCGTACCATCGGGATTGAACTTCTGATGATAGGTGAAGACCGTGCAGATCTCCGGCCGTCCGGGATCGTCGATATGGATCTTCTTCGGATCGGTGATGGTAGACATCACCTTTTTAGCGATATCATCAGGAGTGTCGGATAAATTGATGGTGTTGCCCACCGACTTGCTCATTCGATTTCCATCGGTGCCGGGCAGTCGGCTGAAGGTCGTTAAGAGAGCCTTCGGCTCAGGGAATACGGTCCCGTAAAGACCGTTGAAACGCCTGGCGAGCTCCCGGGACAGCTCGATATGGGGCGCCTGGTCTTCTCCCACCGGAACCGCATCGGCTTTGTAGATGAGAATATCGGCAGCTTGCAGGACAGGATATCCGAGCAGTCCGTAGCTGACATTCTCGCCCAGATGAAGATCCCGGATGACCTCCTTCAGAGTGGGATTTCGTTCCAGGCGGGCGCTGGTTACCAGCATGGAGAATAACAGATGCAGCTCGGCATGTTCCGGGACATCCGATTGAACGAAGATGGGACTCCTCTGCGGGTCGATACCGGCGCACAGCCAGTCGATGGCCATGTCCAGAATGTGCTGCCGGAGAGCGCTGGTATCTTCATAGGCCGTGGTCAGGGCGTGCCAGTTGGCGATCATGTGAAAGTTCTCGTATTCGCCCTGCAGTTTAACCCAGTTTTCCAGCGCCCCGGCGAAATGCCCCAGATGGAGTTTGCCGGTCGGACGCATGCCGCTGAGTATTCGTTTCTTGGCCATTCGATTCTCGTTATGCGAATATCGCCGTGATCTCAATGAGCCAGGCTGGCTTCGTCCAGGAAAAGATAGCGGCACCAGCGCCGGTCGTTGATGCCTACGAAGTGACGGATAAACATCAAATAGTTGGGCCGGCGGGGCAGTCGTTTCAGCACCAGGCCGGCTTCCTCCGGTGTCCGCTGTCCCTTTTTATTATTGCATTGGGCACAGGCGCACACCAGGTTCTCCCAGGTGTCCTTCCCTCCCCTGTTTTTTGGAACGACATGATCCAGCGTCAGAGGTTGATGTTTCGTTCCGCAATACTGGCACTGATGGCTGTCGCGCTTGAGGATATTCTTTCGCGTCAATAGAATCTTTTTCCGGGGGATGGCGATATACATGAATAGCCGTACGACGCTGGGAAGAGGATAGGAGCTTGATATCGAACGGACTTCAATGCTGTCCTTTTCGACGATCTCGGCCTTTCCCAGAAAAACCAGCACGATGGCCCTCTTGGCCGTGCAGATGCTCAAAGGCTCATAATTTTGGTTGAGCACCAGGACATGTCGGTTCAGCATGCCCCGTTCTTACCCTCCATGATTCTTCTCGCTCCAACATAGTGCTGTTCCAAAGAAGCATCATAATCGGAGGCGGATGAACTGAGACTATTGATTTTGACGAAATCCGAACAGTGAATGAATTGCTCTCCAGACAGATGGATGGCCACGTGAGTGATCCGGTCAGCTCCCGATCCTTGGAAAAAAAGCAGGTCGGCGGCGACCAAATCTTCCCGCGACGAAATCTCCTGACCGCACCGATATTGCTGGTAAGCGTCACGCGGAAGCCGGTATCCGTTGAGACCAAAGACCGTCTGAGTGAAACCGGAACAATCGAACCCCTTTGGAGACAGACCTCCCCACAGGTACGGCAGGCCCAGGAAACGCCTGGCCATCCTGAGAATATCCTGACGGTTGCCGCCCTCCGGGTGAATCAGATGGCTCTCACGGGTCGTGTCCCGACGTGCCAGCCAACCCTGGCGGTCATCCGGAAGTCCCACCCGAAGCCACCGGGGACTCTCCTTTATCAGGCGCAGTTTCGTTCCGATGACGGCATCGCTGACCGGATCGCTGCGGAGCGTTCGTTTCGAATAGATCAAGGCCCAGGGAACCGTGATCAGAATGCTGGCCTCTCGCGACCAGCGCTGTACCATCGTTTCGTCGCCCAGCTGCAGCAATCCCCCGTGGATCCAACCCTCATATCCGTCGGGCAATCGGATCTGCTGCCATTTTTGACCGCGGCGGTCCAGAATGGTGACCGCCGTCCCCATAATGGCTTGGGTGACCTGCTCTGATCTCTGATCTGGGGCATGGTGAATGTCGGCCACGCTCACACGGACCAGTCCCAAAGGGTCCACCGTTGATGCTCCACAAGAGGTTCAACGCCTGAATTTTGTATAATTTACCACATTTTCCAAACATTGTCAACGTTTTTTATCTGACCATCTCATGAAAAGCTGCCCGGGAGCATCCGGAGACCGGTTGTCCGCGAAAAGATGGCCCTTCCTCGTCACCTCAATCCCAGAAATTCCAGTTCAGTCCGCCGCCAAAGGTGCGGCCCGCCAGCGGGTAGCCGGAGCGCAGCGCGAAACGCCTGTCCTGCAGGTTCTTGCCGATCAGATACGCGGAGAGATGGTCCAGAAACAGGGCGCTCAGCTTGGCGTTCAACCGTGTTTCGGCGGCCAATCGCCGTTCCTGTGCGCTGTCAGCATATCGCTCTCCAAAAACCTCAAACTCCAATCGTGCCGTCAGATCCAGCTGCTCGGAAATGACCGTCAGGCCGGACTGTAGGTGGGCGGAGAGCTGATGGTGCGGTTGATAGGGCAGCAGCCGTTCGGTCCGGTCGTCGCGGGCATCGAGATAGGTATAGGCCAGCGAGCCCTCCAGACGGCGGAGAAAAGATCCTTCAAGATGCGCCTCCAGACCCTCGATACGAGCCCGGTCGGTGTTCACCGGCATCCAGTAACCGTAGGCATACTCGTCGTCCACATCGTCCCATTGGATGAGATCTTTCACCTGGCGGTGAAACAGGCACAGGTCCCCCCACAGGGGTCCCAGCCTCCGGCGCAGGCCGATCTGGGCCGATACGGCCCTTTCCGGCTTGATGTTTCGGTTTCCACTCTCCCCATAATCGAACTGGCCGTCGAAGTCATAGTCGTACCGGGCCGCGGGCCAGAATAGGTCGTTGAAGGTCGGTGCCCGGTAGGCGCGACGAAGGGAGACGAACAGAGAGGCGGTCTGCCCGATCAGCCAGGTAAGTGTGGCGTCCGGATTGATCTGGTCATCGAAACCCTGATGATGATCATAGCGGGCGGTCAGCCTGGCCCTCAGGGAGCTTCCGATGGTGATCTCATCTTGGGCGAACAGCGCGCCGTGGTCCAGCTCCTGCCGTCCATTTTCGGAAGAATTCAAGCGGCGGCGCTGAACATCCCCCCCCCAGGTGATCGCATGAGCATCCCACCAAGAAAAAGTATGCTGGACTTCGGCCCCATAAACCCAGTGCCGGTGATCAGCCTCGATGAACCAGTCGGGATTGTCGAACTCCTGACGACTAAACTGGCGATAGATCATTCCCTGCAGGCTGTGGCCCGGTCGCGGCGATATCTTTAAGAAAAGCGTTTGATTCCAGCTCTTGTCCTGCTGGCGGGCTCGCAGTGTGGGCAATGTCTCCATCCCGGGCACGCCCAGGTCGGCGTCGTAGAACTGGGCACTATAGGCCACCTGGCCGCCGGTTCCCAGCCGGCAGCTCAGCCGGGCATCGAAATGCCGGCCGGCGTAGTCGCTGTTGTTCCGGAAACCATCATATTCGATATTCGATCCGAGAACATGGACGCCGAATCTCGACCCCAGAGGACGAGACAGACGCCCGGTAATTTTCTCCAGGCCGTGATCGCCCTGGAGGTAGGCCACGGTGGACGAGGCCCGAGGATCGTCCGCCGTTCGGGTGACCACATTGATCACTCCGCCCATGGCGTCGGCCCCATAGAGGGCCGAGGCAGCCCCGCGAATCACCTCCACTCGATCGATGTTGTCCAGACAGAGGTGGTTCAGATCGACACCTCCCAGCTGCAGGTCATTGATCGGCACCCCGTCGATCAGCACCAGAACCTGCCCGGAGGTGCTCCCCCGCAGGCTCAGAGCGATATTCTGTCCCAGGCCGCCGTACTCGCTGATGTCTATGCCGGGGATCGTTCTGAGAACCTCTCCCAGATGCAGAGCCGAGGATTGCTGGATGTCTCCCTGGGTCAGGATGGACACGCTGGCATTGCTCTCCCATAGCGACTGTGGTGTGCGGGTGGCCGTCACCACGATGGGCGGGAGCTCATAGTCCACCTGGGGAGAGGTCATTTCCTGAGCGAAGGTATGATCGTTTGGAACGATCATCACGGTGCTGATCAGGCCTAGGATCCACAACCATCGGCCGTACACGGAGTCCTCCTTTCGAGAGTTACCTGACAGGTTCGTATTCGTTTTCGCGGCGGGCATCGCCGGCGTGCTCACAGCCGTCGAATATTGGCTCTGAGAGCCGGCAGACATGAACCGGCGGCGGCGAAGATAACGGTATTGGATATCATGTGCAGAGCTGAAAAGATCAATCCGGCGATCAAAACCGACCTCAGTTGAGGAAGCCATCCCAGAGAGAGGGCCAGAGCCAGATTGGTGGCCAGGTCGTAGAACAATGTGGCTGCCAGTCCGCACAGTGCCAGCTTGAGCCAGGAAGGCCTCCGCTGCACCCAGGAACGTGTCTGTCCGCCCAGTGCCCCGATGAGAGCCATGGCGGTCACCTGGGCCAGGGCCACTGGAGCCACCGGAGAACCCATGGGGTTCAGTGCGGTGAACAGACCCATGGATACCACTCCGACCGCCATGCCGATCTTTCGTCCCAGCAGATGTCCCGATGTAAAAACCGCCAGAGTGATCAGCTCCACATTGGGTACGTGGGCCAGTGCAAAGCCGAGGGCGACCGTCAGGGCGACCAGCACGGCAGAGACCACGATCGTTCGCAGGTGATCCGGTTTCATAAAAAAACTTCCCGTCGGGGGAAGAAAAAATCCCAACCTTCGAAGTTGGGATAAAGACACTCGCCTTCCCGCGAAGGCATTCCATCGATGCGCAGGCAGGTCTCCTGGCTCTCGGCGAGAAATCAAGCCTGCCTTCCCGGGACTCTCTGGTCCCAGTGGCTTCAGGGCTCAATTCCGAGGTCCTGATCATCCTGTGGACCTCAAACCGATCACAGTGGCGGGGCCGCACGGTTTTAAACCGGTTTCCCTATTCTCCGCGATGGCGGCACCTGCGCTATTTTTTTCTGCATGGCCAATATAGGCCAAATTCATTCGGTTGTCAAGAAGGAAGTCTGCCGGGAAGAAAAAAGACCGGCCGATGCAGCCGGTCTGGGAGTATGGCCGATATCCTGAAAGTGCCTCAGGAGCTTTTTATGTCTTCGCTGGTTTCTTCGAACTCGATATCTTCCAGATTCTTCCCCATGTGATCCAGCATCCACTGAGCGTCGTCGGCCAGATCGCAATCGGGATATAGTTCGACCACCTTCTGCATCGCCATCCTGGCCTGATCATAATCCTTCAGCTCCTCGGAGCAGATAAAGCCGATCATGAACTGAGCTTTGTAATTATGTTCATTTTGTGGATATTTCTCCAACAGCATGGTATAGAGATCGACCGCCTTCTTGAAATTGCCATCGTTCTCCGCCTGCTGGGCAAGATCGAACAGCTCTTCCGGTGATTTCGATCCGCAACCGCCGATCAGAAGAAATACACAGGCAGAGATAGCCATCCCAATAAACATGTGACGCATCTTCACCTCCTTGGATTATCGAGCACTAGAAATAATATAATCAATCCAAGTTCTTTGTCAAGAGGGATTTCTTAATCTTCCGGAATTCTCGAGATCCTCCTGCTTTATTCAAGGCCGGGGAATAGCCAGATCATCGGGCCCCTGGGCCGACATCTTGACCTGGGGAGCATTTTCCTGAATGAGCTCATGGATGATCTGGGCATACTTGACCTTTTCCCGAGCCCAGTCGGCCATCATCTGCGGGTTGGTCCAGGGTTTATAGAGCGCCCCGGGGCCGGCGGCGCATCCCGGACCAGGCTCGATCTTGAAATAACAGGGCGCTGATACCCGGGCCATATCCGGGCCTTCATAGAAACGCATATAGCCGCCGAAGGAATCGGTCAGGATGATATGTACGTCGATGGGGATGTCGATGGCCTGGCGGATGCTGGCAAACTGTGCCAGACTGATATCGGCCACCGGGTTGAAGCTGCCGGCGCCCAGATCCTGAAGGACCTTTCCCCCGGCGGCGTTGGCATGTCCGGCATAGATGGATACTTTGAAAGTGATGTCTTCCGGCAGGTCGCCGGCCTTCTTCATCTCGTTCAACAGCCACAGCAGACCTTCATCGATCACCAGGAATCCACGGAATCCCAGGTCGATGGCCCGGTAGATATCAGTGATCACCTGACGGAGCTGATCGCTGCCGCGGAAGCGCAGACCGGAGAAGGCACCCTCCGGGGTGACCAGCTGGCGCCCGGTATCCCAGGATGCCCGCGGCCCCGGGGTCAGGATGACCTCCAGCCGGGCCTCGGCAGCCATCTGGGCGAAGTCTTTCAGTTCCGCTTTATCCAGCAGGGTAGCTCCCATGACCACCGAGATGAGGCGGTGGATGGGCACCTTGCGCTTGTTCATCTCGTCGATCAGGGCTTCCAGCACCACCGGGCGCTCCACACCGGAGATCTCCATACGGTACCAGGCACCGTCAGGGAAGCGTTTCGAGCTGGTCGGAAGATCATGAGCATCCCGCCCGGGAACGCCATGTTTCTCCATAAATATGGCTACCTCTTCCATCTTCATTCGGCACCCCCCTTTTCAATGAACGACGATAGCGTTTAAACTCGAAGAGAACTTCCGAAGACAACTGTCCGGCAAGTAAGGTTCGGAAAAAGACAATTCAAGAAGAGTCTTTTCACAGGTTAAAACAGACCACTTTCGGTTCGGTCATCTCGTACAGGGCGTATCGCAACCCTTCCCGCCCTAATCCGCTGAGCTTGACGCCCCCGAACGGCATCTGGTCGATGCGGTAATCGGAGGTGTCGTTGACCATGATGCCGCCCACATCGATCCCCTCGATGGCCTGGAAGGCATTGTTGATGTCCTGTGTGAAAATGCCGGCGTGAAGGCCGTACTTTGAACGGTTGATGATCTCGATCGTGGCAGCCAGGTCGGTGAATGGAAACAGCCCCACCACCGGGGCAAAGACCTCTTCCGCTACCACCTTGGCATCCATGGGGAGATCGCTCATAATGGTCGGCAGGTACACGGAACCCTTTCGGATCCCCCCGGTGAGAATCCGCCCGCCCGCTGCCTCTGCCTCCTGAACCCAGGACTCGATCCGCCTGGCCTCTCCCTCGGTGATCATCGGGCCGACATCGGTTTTTTCGTCATGCTGCGGTCCCACCACAAGTTCCTCAGTCCGGGCGAGCAGGCGCTGCTGAAAGGTCTCGAACACGTCCTGATGGACGAACAGGCGCTGAACGCCGATGCAGTTCTGACCGGCGCAGCCGAAGGCCCCATCCACACAGGCCGGCACGGCTCGGTCGAGATCGGCATCGTCCATGACGATGACGGCCGAGTTGGAGCCCAGTTCCATGCCGATCTTCTTCAGCCCCGCCTTCTTGACGATTTCACGGCCGGCCTCAGGCCCTCCGGTGAAGGTGATCATGCGGACCCGTTCATCGGTGACCAGGACATCGCCAATCTCGTGGCCATGACCGGTAACGATGTTCAGTCCCTGGGGAGGCCATCCGGCCTCGAGGATCAATTGGCCCAGCTTGAGGGCCACCAGGGGGGTCACCGTGGCCGGTTTGAGAACCACCGAATTGCCGCCGGCCAGAGCCGGGCCCAGTTTATGAGCCACCAGATTGAGAGGGTCGTTGAATGGCGTGATGGCGCCGATGACGCCTATGGGAAAGCGATAATAATAACCCCGGCGATTGGCCGAACCCGCCCGGCTATCAAAAGGCAGCGTCTCGCCGTTAATCCGGCGCGCCTCTTCCGAGGCCACCGTCATCGTGGTGATGGCCCGTCCCACCTCGAACCGGGCTTCCCGAATGGTCTTGCTGCCCTCCGAGGACAGCAGCCGGGACATCTCCTCGTGCTGATCCGACATCATCCGGGCGGTTTTGGCCAGAATGGTAATCCGATCCAGAGTGGAAAGGCGGCGAGTCTGCTTGAATCCCTCAACGGCCGAAGCGATGGCTGCCCTCATATCCTCCGCACTGGCCGCCGGCACGGTGTCCACCAGAGCATCGTCATAAGGATTTTTCACATCGATCTTTTTCTTGCGGTCCACCCACTGACCGCCTATGAGCATCTTCATGGACAGTCCTCCTCACGATTGAACGTTTTTCATGTTTGCGTTTCCGTCCGGATCACCGCCCAACGGTAACGGGCGGGATCTTCACCGGACCAGGCAGACCGTCAATGGGAAGCCCTGTGGATGGCCAGCAGGTCTACTAAAATGGAGAATCCCGTCTCCAGCTTTCCGGCCCCCGGGCCCACGATGGTCACCGGTCCCAGCAGATCGGTATCGAAGGTGATGGCATTGGTGACGCCGCTGACGCCGGCCAGGAAATCATCCACAGGCACCTTCTGGGGCGAGACGCTGGCCTGAATGCGGCCGTCCTGCCGCCAGGCGCGGGCAATCAGTTTCCACCTGGCGTTCTCCTTTTTGGCCGCGGCCATGTCATCGGAGGTGATCTTGGTGATGCCGGTGCAGGGCACCTGAGATATCTTCACATCGCCTCCCATGAGCATGTTGGCGATGATGACGATCTTGGCGAGCGCATCCCAGCCTTCCACATCGGCATCCGGTTGGGCCTCCGCGTAACCGAGCTGCTGGGCTTTCTTGAGCGTCTCGGCATAGGCCTGGCCCGCTTCCATCTCGGTGAGGATGAAATTGGTGGTCCCGTTGAGGATGCCTCTGACCTCGCGAATATCCGTTCCGGCCAGATTCTCCAGCGCCAGATTGAGAGCCGGCGTTCCGCTGATCACGGTACCCTCAAAGCGGAATTGCCGACCGTGCTGCTGCGCCAGCTGAACCAGCTCCTGACCGGCCAGGGCCACCGGTCCCTTGTTGCTGGTGACCACATGACAGCCTTTCTCCAGGGCCGTACGGACATGATCGATGGCCGGCTGTCCGGTCTTGATATCGGTATAGGTGATCTCCACGATGACGTCGGCGCCGCTTTCACGAATAGTCTTCAGACTGTCCCAACCTGGGGTCGCCCCTGGATGGCCGTCGATTCGTCCGTCTTTCTCGACCTGCTGGAGCACCTTCTTCAGATCCAGACCGTCGGCCTTGAAGATCGAGCCCCTGTTGATGTCCGAAATGGCCACCACCGTGGCCTGATATCCGAATCGATCGTGTAGCTGCTTTTCTTTTTCTATCAGTATCTCCGCCAGACCCTGTCCGACCGTCCCGAAACCGATGAAAGCCAATTTTTGTGCCATAGAGAAACTCCTTTCTCAGAAAGTACTTATGACAGATAGAGCCTCGTACAGGAGAAACGAAAAATTCATCCCTCCCCCACTGCCGACCGCTCATTTCCGACCGCTCGCTGCCGACTGCTGGATATTTTCACGATAGGCTTTGATCCCCATTTTCAGAGCCTGCAGATTCACCATCCAGGTCTTACGGGGAACTTTCGATCTCAGGACACTTCTTATCACAGCGGGATCCAGGCCGAGCTGGGTGCTCATCGAGCCCATCATGACGATATTGACCGAGCGGATGTTGCCCGCCCGGCGGGCCAGATCGACGGCATCGATGGTCACCAGCCGATCGATGTGCCGCCGCAATTGGGCTGGAATCTCCCGGGGATACTCCTGCAGGCCGACGGCCACCGGCATTGGTTTGATCTGCTGGGTGTTCATGATGATGGTGCCGTCGGAACGCAGCAAGCCGCTCCAGCGCATGGCCTCGAGCTCTTCGAGGGCCACCAGGAGATGGGCGGTGCCGTTCTCGATCAGGGGCGATAGCACCTGACGGCCATAGCGGACATGGCTGACCACACTGCCGCCCCTCTGGGCCATGCCGTGCACCTCGCTTTTCTTGACATCAAACCCGCTTTTCATGCAGGCCAGTGAAAGGATCTCGCTGATCAGCAGCACACCCTGGCCGCCGACGCCGGCGATGAGAACATTCTTTATCGTATCGTCCATGCTCCATCCTTTGAGTTAACCTTAGTCTTTATCCCTGATCGGATTCCTTGATCCACGGCATCAGACGGCGAAGCTTTGACCCGACCGCTTCTATAGGGTGGTCATCGTCCTGCCGGGCCATCCGCTTCAAATTCGGCTGTCCGGCCTCGTTCTCGGATAGCCATTCCCGGGCGAATCTTCCGTCGCGGATTTCCTCGAGGATCTCGTCCATTCGTTCCCGAACCTGCCGGGTAATGATCCGAGGCCCGCGAGTCAGGTCCCCGTACAGAGCCGTCTGGCTGATCCGGCGGCGCATCCCCTGAATTCCGTGGGCGTAGATCATGTCGGCGATCTGCTTGATCTCATGGAGGCATTCAAAGTAGGCCACCTCGGGCGCATAGCCGGCGGAAACCAATGTTTCGAACCCGGCCTTGATGAGGGACGACAGTCCGCCGCATAAAAGAGCTTGCTCCCCGAAAAGATCGGTCTCGGTTTCCTCGGCGACGGTGGTCTCGATGATTCCGGCCCGGCCCGCCCCGATGCCGGCCGCCAGGGCCAATCCAAGTGCTTTGGCCCGGCCGGTGGCGTCCTGGTGGACGGCCAGCAGGCAGACAATCCCCTGCCCCTTGCGATAGAGCTGGCGAACCAGGAGGCCGGGTCCTTTGGGTGCCACCAACAGGCAGTCGACATCGCCCGGCGGAACGACCTCGCCGACATGCAGGCTCAATCCGTGGGCCAGGACCAGCGCGTTCCCGGCGGCCAGCTGCGGTTGGATCTCCTGGCGAAAGATGAGACGGTGAAGCGGGTCGGGCGCCAGCAGGAGTATAACCTCGGCTGATGCCGCGGCGCGAGAGCTCGTCTGCGGCTGAAAACCATCCTCGCTGGCATTGCGCCAGGAAGGACTGCCGGGGAGATCGGCCACCGTGACCGTGCAGCCACTGTCACGGAGATTTAACGCCTGGGCTCTGCCCTGGGAACCATATCCGATCACGGCGATGTTTCTTCCGTTCAATACGCCGGGATCAATATCCCTGCTGGTATAAATCACCGACACCTCATGATCCTCCTGTAACCATTCGCCAGAAACTTTCCTCTCCCGAGACGATCTCTATCCGGACCAGGAGAGCCCTGAAGGGAACATCACGCTGGTCGAGAGATTCAAACCGGACGGCATCCTTCTCGGTGGTGACAATCGAATCGGCGCCCAGATGTCTGGCCCGCGCCGTGATCGCATCGACATCCCTGCGAGTATAGGGGTAATGATCCGGAAAATGCAGACGGCCAGCCAGGCGAGCCCCCAGCTGAGTCAGGGAATGCTCCAGAGCGTCTGGATTCCCGATCCCCGATACGGCCAGAACCGCTTGATCCTGAAGCGACTCAAGCGGTCGCACCTGGCCGGAGGGAAGTTCTCTCAGAGCCCATGGACGCAGGATGCTGCGAACCTGCATGGCTTCTGGATGGTATCTTCTGAGAAACCCGGACACCGCTTCGGCATCGCCGGACTGATCGGTCCTGGTCAGAAAAAAGATATCTGCCCGGCGTAAGGCCGGCAAGTTCTCCCGCAGCCGGCCGGCGGGAAAGACATGATCACGGCCGAGAGGACGGGTGGTGTCGATGACCACGATCTCGAGATCGCGATGCAGCCGGAGATGCTGCATGCCGTCATCGAGCAGAAACAATCCCGGATGAAAGCGTTCCCCGGCGATCCGTGCGGCCGCCACGCGATCTCCGTGAACCACGATGGGAACCGACGGATGGGCTGCAGAGAGCATCAGGGGCTCATCGCCCGCCTGTCTCCAGCCGGCTGTATCGGACGGCAGGAAAACCATATTTGATGATCGGCGGCCGTATCCCCGGGTAAGAATGACCGGACGGCTCCCATCCGCATCGAGACGGCCGGCCAACAGGGACACCAGCGGGGTTTTCCCGGTTCCGCCGATGGTGATATTGCCCACGCTGATGACCCGTTGCGGTACGGCATGGGTGCCCAGCAGGCCGGATGAATACAGCCGGCGGCGAAGGGCCGTGATCACGGAGAAAGGCACCGACAGCAACCGGCAGCAGAGACGCAACAGGCTGAAATGCCAGCCGGATCGTCCTTCCAGAACGGCTTTTTCCCACCTTTGAATCCAGGCATTGGTCGCCGCCACGGATAGCATCCTCAGGAGATCGCCCCCTTGAGGGCCTCGGCCGTTCTCCGGGCCGCGCCCAGGCTCATGTGAACAGCTTCCAGAGCCTTTGCTCCCCGGCGGCGGCGCTCCTTGCCATTATCGAAGAGATGCCAGATGCGGTCTTTCAGATCCTGACCGTTTTCCACCTGAAGGCCGCCGTCACTTTCCAGCAGGAGCCGTGCACTCTGGAGGCAATGATCCATATAAGGGCCGAACAGCACCGGAAGACCGTACGAGGCGGGCTCCAGCGGATTGTGCCCGCCATAGGGCAACAGGCTTCCCCCCACGAAGGCCACATCGGCCGCCGCATAGAGCTTCAACAGTTGCCCTATGCTGTCCACCACAAGAATCTCCCAGGGTTGCTCCGGTGAAGCCTCCAAACAACTCAGCCGTTCCACTGCGAATCCGCCGGCCTGCAGCAGCCGGGCGACCTTCCCGACTCTGTGAATGTGCCGAGGCGCCACGATGGCCCGGACGGGACGATCCGATGACCGCAAAATTCCCAGGGCCTCGAGAAGAATCTCCTCCTCCCCCGGACGGGTGCTGCCGGCCACCAGAACATGGTCCTGTGGGCCGATGCCGAGCCGATCGCGTATCGGGTCGCGGCAGCCACGAAGGCCGGAGATCATCAGCAGATCGCCTTTGAAATTGCCGGTTACCCGGACCCGTTCCAATGACGCTCCCAGAGAAAGAAATCTGCGGGCATCCCGGTCGGTTTGAACACAGAACAGGTCGATCGAATCCATGATACGGCCCATTGTTTTCTTAAAGGCCCGATATCGTGACAGACTCCTGGAGGACAGCCGGCCGTTAATCAGGGCCACCTTGATACCCATTTGCCGGGCCCGGAGAATAAGGTTGGGCCACAGCTCCGTTTCCGTCAGCAGAAGCATCTCCGGAGCGATCCGCCTGAAAACCCGTTTCACGGCGAAGGACAGATCGATGGGGAGATAAAAGACGCTCTGAATCTCCCCGCCGAGTTCAGCGGCCCGGGCTTTGCCTGCCCGGGTGGTTACCGAAAGGAATAGTCGATGGTCTGGAAAGAGATCCCTCAGGTCGGGAAGAAAAGCGGCCAGGCTGTGCACCTCGCCCACGGAGGCCGCATGGATCCAGATGGAAGGCCCCTTTCCCGATGCTCCGGATGACCTGTTTGGGCTCAGGCCCAACCGCTCTCCCAGACCGTGCCGGCCGAGCAGGATTTTAGGCACCAGGTAGGGGCTGGCCAGCAAGAGAAGAGCAGTCAGGAAAGCATCATACAAAAAGGGCATATTGAATTCCGGAAAGAAACGAGCGGTTAATGGTTGCCATCACCGGGCTGGGTATGCTGCTGCCGCCACTGAAGAACGGAGCGGAGGAACGGATCTCACCGATGGTCGGCTGGCGCCATCAGTTCGTCGGCCTGCCGGGTGAGCGCGTTGAGGGCGCGTTCCACCTCGATCCTTTTCTGTTGAATCTTCTCGCCGGACAGACGGCGCGGAACGAAGATAGGTTCGCCGAGCATGATGACCACCCGTGAGAAGGGCAGGGGGATGATATATCGATCCCAGGAGGACAGGGTCCTCCTGAAAGAGGCGCTGTTGGTCAGGGGAACGATGGGCATTCCCGTTCGTTGCGCCAGCGTAATAACACCCTGCTGAACCTGAAACCGGGGACCTCTGGGACCATCCGGGCTGATGCCCACATCATACCCGGCGCCGGCACGGTCAGCCATCTGAAAAAGTGCCCGCAAGCCTCCCCGTGTGGTGGAACCCCGCACGGGGACGAAGCCCAGCCGGCCGACCGTCCGGGCGATCATCTCACCGTCACGGTGTTCGCTGACCATGATGTGAATCTTTTTCCGCCGGTGGCTGAAGCACAGGGCCAGCATGCGACCATGCCAGAAAGCGTAGATCACGTTCCCCGCTCCACCCCCATCACCGCCGAGGTTCCGGGCAGCCCGGAGCTGCTCCCGACCGATCCATTGTACCCGCCAGGTGGAGCCCAGCAGCAGAATAAACAGAGCGCTGAAGCGGGAGACGAGAAACACCAAGATTCGATCTTTCAAAGAGATTCCCCGTGACATGCCTTCATTTCCCATCGGCGATCAGGCTCAGGGCCAGCTCTGCCGTTCTCCGAGAAGCCCCCTGATTCCCCAGCCGCTGCCGTATCTCCGAAAGGCTCTCGAGCATGGCCTGACGTTCGGGACCTTCTTGCAGCAGAGGCCATGCCTGGCTGGCCACCCGGGATGGCGTCACCTGGTGCTGAACCAGTTCAGGAACGATCTTGTTTCCAGCCACCAGGTTGACCAGTCCGATGCAGGGAACTCTGACCATCAGGCGGGCAATCAGCCAAGAAAGGATCGACATGCGATAGAGGATCACCATGGGCGTTCCCGAGATGGCCGCTTCCAGCGTGGCCGTTCCGGAGGCCACCAGCAGCAGTCGGGCATGATGCATCAGCTCATAGGGCGCATCTGTGACGATCCTTATTTTTCCCCCTTCACCTTCAGAGGAGTGTATCAGTTCCCGATAGCGATTCTCCGAAAGGGTCGGTACGGCTCCCACGGTCATCTGGAGGGAGGGCATTGACCGTTGCAACAGCCGCCCGGCTGCCATCATAGCGGGAAGCAGGCGCTCGATCTCCTGCTCCCGGCTGCCCGGCAAAAGGCCGATGATGGGTCGATCGGGACGAAGCTGCCAGCGCCGGCAGAAATCCTCTCGTGAGGTAACCGAGCGGACCACCTCCAACAGCGGATGACCGACAAAATGCGGGCGGCGGCCGGTTCGCCGGCGATAGAATTCTCTTTCGAAGGGGAGCACCACGACCAGTCGATCGACCAGCCGGGAGATCAGACGCGCCCGATGAGGCTGCCAGGCCCACACCTGCGGGCTGATATAATACAAAATGGGGATCTTTTTTTTCTTGATCTTTTTGGCTAACCTGATGTTAAAACCTGGATAATCGATCAGGATAACCACGTCCGGCCGGTCGCGCTCCAACGTCCGGTCCAGTTCCCGGAAGACACCGAATATGAACGGCAGATGTTTCAGCACCTCGGTGAAGCCCAGAAAAGCGAAATCCTTTAGCGAATAGATCAGATTGACGCCGGCGGTCTGCATCTTGGGGCCGCCGATGCCGGACATACGGCAATTCGGCGCCATTTTTTTCAATTGGAGCGCCAGGCGTGAACCGTGGAGATCGCCGGAAGCCTCTCCGGCCACGATGAAAAAGAATGGGCTCCTCATATTGGTGCCGACGCTCTGACCCACCGGGCATGCTCCGTCAGTCGATCCACGATATCCAGGGCCAGCTTCAGCGCCCGGCGGCCGTCCTCCCCGCTGACGGCCGCGGGACGGCGTTCCTGAATGCTTTCCAGAAAAGCTTTAAGCTGCAGCTGCAGGGCATCCCCTGTCTTCATCTCCGGATGCTGGCAAATGATGCTCTGACCCTTCGACAGGAGGATTTCCTGAACCACATCGCCCAGAGGATGTTCGCTCGACGAGGCCGGCTGACGGTCCCGGCGGAGCCGGAAAAGTTCCACCGAGCGGTTCAGGAAATCGGCGGAAATATAGCTGTCGGGACCGAAAAAGCGCAGTTTTCTCATGGCCTTTGTGGAAATGCGGCTGGCGGTTAAATTGGCCACGGTTCCGTTTGAGAAGGTTACCCTGGCGTTGGCGATGTCCTCGCCTGAAGAGAGAACGGCCACGCCGGCCGCTTCCACGGAGCGAACCGGCTGATTCACCAGCGCCAGAACGAGGTCGATATCGTGAATCATGAGATCCAGAATGACGGCCACGTCGGCACCGCGAGGAGTGAACGGGGCCAGACGGTGCGATTCGATGAACACCGGTTTCATCTTCATATCCGAGAGAGCTAAAAAAGCGGGGTTGAAGCGCTCGATGTGCCCGACCTGCAACAGTAACCCTGCTTTCTGGGCCTGTTGGATGAGATCGTCGGCCTCCTCCAGGGTAGTGGTAATCGGTTTCTCCACAAGCACATGAACGCCGGCTTGAAGACATCTGGCGGCGATGCGATGATGCGCATTGGTGGGGACGGCCACGCTGACGGCGGTCGTCATCTCCAGAAGCTGATCCAAGTCCGTTATCGCTTTGATCCCCAATCCCTCGGCCTTCTGCTGCGCTTTTTGACCGTCTGCGTCGTAGATACCCACCAGCCGGGCCTCGGACAGGTGCTGATAGGCCCGGGCATGGAAACTGCCCAGATGCCCTACCCCTACGACACCGACATCGATCGGATCCATGATCATACTCCCTTACGGGTGAAATTCGAACACTGCCGTAATTTACCAAAAACAGGCGTATCTGTCAACATCTTTCGGCCAAAAAAAGCCCGAGGTCAAAGACCTCGGGCCGCTTGGATTGAAATAATATCTGCGGTTTAACGAATGAGCCCCCGCCGGCTGTTCTCGATGAAATGAAGGATCTCATCGATCTCATCGATCCGGGGAAGATCGCGAGATATTCTCTGGACGGCCTGCGAGACATTCAACTGGCTCCGGAAAAGCATCTTATAGACTTGTCGCAGTGTCCGGATGGTTTCCGGTGAGACCCCGCGACGCTCCAGGCCGATGGTATTCAATCCGATCACTCTCAGGGGATATCCGGCGACCCGCATGTACGGACAGACATCCCGGGTAACCCGAAATCCGCCGCCGACCATGGCATGACGGCCGATCTTGCAGAACTGGTGGATGGGCACCATTCCGCCGATGTAGGCATGATTATGAACTTCCACATGACCGGCGATATTCACGGCGTTGGCCAGGATAACGTGATCGCCGATGACACAGTCGTGGGCTACATGCGAATAAGTCATCAGTAGGGCTTCGTTTCCGATAACCGTCCGATTGCTCTCAGCCGTGCCCAAATTAAGGGTGACATATTCACGAATGGTGGTGTTCTCTCCGACCTCCAGCCAGGTCTTCTCTCCCTGATATTTCAGATCCTGCGGCTCGGTTCCCAGGACGGCGCCGGTAAAAATGCGGCATCCAGAGCCGATGCGGGTATTTTTATGAATGACGACACTATTGGCGATGTGCACGCCGTCGCCGATGATGACCTCCGGCCCGATGATAGAATGGGGGCCGATTTCGATATCCTGGCCCAATTGAGCACTGCTGTCTATGATGACCGTGGGATGAATGCTCACCGGTTCCTGCGCTCCTGCATGACGAAGCTTAACGGTTCACGACGGCGGCCATAAGCTCACCTTCGGCCACCAGATGACCATCCACGAAGGCCTTGCCGATCATCCGGCAACGGTTCAGGCGATACTGTACCATCTCCAGCTCAAAGCGGATCTGATCACCGGGTGTGACCGGGCGGCGAAGCTTGACCTTGTCGATGGCCGTGAAATAGACCAGCTTTTTTTCCGGATCCTGAACGGTGTTGAGCAGCAGAACGCCCCCGGCCTGGGCCATGGCCTCGATGATGAGAACTCCCGGCATAATGGGATGGCCGGGGAAATGTCCCTGGAAAAACGGTTCATTGATGGTCACGTTCTTGATGGCCACCAGGCGTTTGCTGCTCT
>CAZOYL010000020.1:0-29308 GCA_964584035.1 uncultured Gemmatimonadota bacterium
CCATCCGCCGGTCCGGCCGGTCCTCGATGAGCGCCGTCATACGTGCTGATAGTAGCGGATGCCCAGGGCAAAGACCCTCATCAGGACAAAAATGATGATCTGGAACGTCGTGGTGAGATTGGTGTTACTGGATATAAGCCCTCAGCCTTTTGCTGCGTGAGGCATGGCGCAGACGGCGGATGGCTTTTTCCTTGATCTGCCGGACGCGCTCACGGGTGAGACCGAACTGGCTGCCGATTTCCTCCAGCGTGTAAGGCCGATCCCGATTGATCCCGAAATAGAGGCTGACCACCTCGGCCTCTCGCACCGTCAGTGTCTCCAGCGCTCTGGCCACCTCGATCTTGAGGGACTCGTCCAGCAGAGCATCATCGGGAGCCGGCTGCAGCTCGTTGGCCAGCACATCCAGCAGGGAGTTGTCCTCCCCGTGGGCGAAGGGAGCGTCCAGAGAAAGATGATTATTGGAGATCTTGAGCGTGTCCGTCACCTCGATGAGATTCATCTCCAGTTCCCGGGCAATTTCCTCGGTGCTGGGTTCCCGGCCGAATTCCTGCTCCAGGGTGCTGGAGGTTTTTCCGATCTTATGGAGCGTCCCGACGCGGTTCAGGGGGAGCCGAACGATACGGGACTGTTCCGCCAGGGCCTGAAGAATGGCCTGGCGGATCCACCAAACGGCATAGGAGATGAACTTGTAACCCCTTGTTTCGTCAAAGCGTTTGGCCGCCTTAATGAGACCGATGTTACCCTCGTTCACCAGGTCGGCCAGGGACAGACCCTGGTTCTGATACTGTTTCGCCACGCTGACCACAAATCGCAGATTTGCCCGGGTGAGCTTATCGAGAGCTTTGGGATCCCCCTGGCGAATACGCCGGGCCAACTCGATTTCCTCTTCAACCGAGAGAAGCGGTGTCTCCCCGATCTCTTGAAGGTAGACATCCAGAGATCTGTTGGCATCTCGATGACGCTGGCTGCGTCCACCCATGATCAAGGGTCTCCTTCCGGAAAATCGACGAAAGATCACTTGCAGAAGGCCTGACCGGGGCTCATTCCGGTTTGACGGCCACAAAACTGGTCCGTTCATTCCGCTCGATGAGAAAGCTGATCGGCTTATCCTGGCCTTCGAGAGTATCCTGAACCCGCTGGTAATCGGACAGATCGTTGACATCATTCCAGTTGATCTTCAGAATGAAATCGCCCGGAACAATACCGGCCTCTTCGGCCGGACTGCCGGCCTCCACCTGCACCACCACCACACCGCTCTTCTTCTCCAGGCCCAGTTGGCGGCCATACGGCCCGGACACATTCTCGACCTCCATACCCAACCAGATCTGATCGGCTTTCTCGGGCTCGGTTGCGGCGGCAAGGTCCAGATACTCGGCTCGATCCCCGAGCTCGATGGTCAGGGTCCGGTCCTGTCCCTCGCGAACCACCATAACGCGCACCTTTGTTCCCGGGTTCTGATCGGCCACCATCATCCGGAACTGCTCGACATTGAGGACCTTTTCGCCGTTGAACCGGACGATGATGTCTCCCACCTTCAGTCCGCCTTTTTCAGCCGGAGTAGACGCATTCACCTGTCCCACGAGAACGCCTTCGGTGGACCCGAGATTGAGCGCCTCAGCCATATCGCGGGTGATCTCCTGAGGCAACATCCCCAGATACCCCCGAACGATTGTGCCGCTCTCTCTGAGCTCAGCGGCCACCTTTTTGGCCATGTTGATCGGTATGGCAAAGCCGATGCCCTGACCCTGTGCATTGATGGCCGTATTGATGCCGATGACCTCTGCTCTGATATTCACCAGGGGGCCGCCGCTGTTGCCAAAGTTGATGGAAGCATCCGTCTGGATGAAATTCTGGTACGCCGGGGCTCCACCCAGGATATCCAGATTGGACCGCCCCTTGGCGCTGATCACCCCGACCGTGACCGTTCGGTCCAGCCCGAAGGGATTCCCCACCGCGATGGCCCAGTCGCCCACCTGAATGGCGTCGGAATCGCCCAGCCTGGCCACATCCTCCGGAGGCAGCGGATCATCGATCTGAAGTTTGATCAGCGCCACGTCCGTTTCCGGATCCTGGCCGACCAGGGAGGCGTCGAACTCCCGGTCATCTGAGAGACGCACCTTGATCTTTTCGGCGCCGGTGATCACGTGATTATTGGTCAGAATATATCCCTGGACGTCGATGATGACGCCCGATCCCAAACTCTGTTCGCGCATCCGCTGGCGCTGGCGGGGCTGCTCCTCCCGTTCCCGGAAAAACTCCTCAAAGGGATTGTCAAAAAACCGAAAAGGATCCCAGGGCACCCCCGATTGCTCCGTAACTCGCTCGGCGCTGATATTGGCCACCGTCGGCTTGACCCTCTCGGCCACGCTCACGAAGGGACTGGGAACGGTATATATGTCCGCGCTCTGAGCCTCTGAGGGACTGGCGACCATATCCACCGGAGATGGCGATACATTCCGCGTTGCCGGGCTGAGATACGACCAGAGTATCATCCCGGCGAAAAGAATCAGCGACGCCAGAGCCATGGTAATGACCAGGTTCTTGAACGTTTGCAACGATCCCCGATGAGCCATAGCAAACCTCCCGGCCGATGCATCCAGGGGCCATTTAGATTACGTGATACTTTTTTCCGATCTTGGTGAAAGCCGCGATGGCCTTGTCGAGATGTTTACGGGTGTGGGCGGCCGAAAGCTGCACCCGGATACGGGCCTGCCCTTTGGGAACCACGGGATAATAGAAACCGATCACATAGATGCCTTCGGCCAGCAGGTCTCTGGCCATATCCTGACTGAGCTTGGCCTCATACAGCATGATCGGCACGATGGGGTGTACGCCCGGCTTGATGTCGAAGCCCGCCGCCGTCATCTGCTCACGAAAATAGGTGGTGTTCTCCTCCAGCCGGTCCCTCAGCTCGGTCGTCTTGCTGAGCAGGTCGAAAACGGCCATGGACGCCCCCACCACGGCAGGGGCCAGCGTGTTTGAGAACAGATAGGGGCGGCTTCGCTGGCGGTACAGCTCGATAATCTCCTTGCGGCCGGAGGCAAATCCCCCGGAAGCTCCTCCCAGGGCCTTGCCCAGGGTTCCGGTGATGATATCCACGCGCCCCATGACCCCGCGATGTTCAATCGAGCCCCGCCCGGTGGAACCCAGAAAACCGGTGGCATGAGCGTCGTCGACCATGACCAGCGCGTCATATCGATCCGCCAGGTCGCAGATCTCATCCAGCTTGGCGATATCCCCGTCCATGCTGAAAACTCCGTCCGTGGCGATGAGGCGATACTTGAGCCCCTGAGATTCCTTCAGCTTGGCCTCCAGATCCTTCATGTCGCCGTGCTGGTACACGAAGCGCTGAGCCTTGCACAGCCGCACTCCATCGATGATGGATGCATGATTGAGGGCATCGGAGATGATGGCGCAATCCTTATCTAGCAGGGGTTCGAAAATACCCCCATTGGCATCGAAACAGGCGGCGTAGAGAATGGTGTCCTCGGTCTGCAGAAACTGAGAGATCTTTTTCTCCAGCTCCTTATGGATCTTCTGCGTTCCGCAGATGAACCGCACCGAGCTCATCCCGTAACCCCACTGATCCAGAGTGCGATGAGCCGCCTCGATAACCTTGGGATGAGAGGAAAGACCGAGATAATTATTGGCGCAGAAATTGAGCACCTGTTGACCGCCCTCTACCGTGATCTCGGCGCCCTGCGATCCGGCAATCACCCATTCTTCTTTATACAGCCCGTCTTCGCGGATCTGACCAATGATACCCTGAAGATCTTTCTTGATGTCACCGTACATCAGCGCCTCCTCGGAAGAGAATGAATCCGTTTCAATCGAACCTACCATCTGCTTCCGGCACTTTATTCCTCTTCTCTAACGAATCCGGGCCTGCGCTTTTTCCAGCTCGGCACGGTCCGGAAAGAGAACCACTTTGGCCGAGGCTCGCGGGCGCTCCATCATCACCTCAAAACCCTTGGCATAGTCCTCCAGCGGATACAGATGGGTGATCACGGGAGCGATATCCAGCCGGCTGGAGGCCAGGAGGTTCCGCACCCGGAACCAGGTATCGAACATCCTCCGGCCGTTGATGCCGTGAACCTGAGCCCCTTTAAAGACGATGCCGTTATTGTAATCGATCGGCGTCGGCGAAACAGATGCCACTCCAAAGGCCGTAAAACGTCCGCCTTTTCTGAGCATGAGAAAGCCTTCTTCAAGCGCCTGGGGGCTGCCGGCCATGTCCAGCACGATGTCGGCGCCGTATCCGTAGGTGTGATCCCTGACCCATGCGATGCGATCGATATCGTCCCGATTGGCATACAGCAGATGATCGGCGCCCATTCTTTTGCCGATATCCATGTTGAAGTCGTATTTGCCCACCAGGAAAATGTTGGCCACGCCGCAGGCCCGGGCGACTCCGACGGCGAACAACGCGATGGGGCCGTCTCCGATGATGGCCATGCTCTTTCCGGCTACATCGTTATCTTCTCCCAGCACCGCGTAGGTGGCGTTGCCCAGAGGTTCCTGAACGGTGGCGAACTCCGGCGGAATGCTCTTGTCGTTCACCCAGCAAACCGACTCCGGCACGGCGAAATATTCGGCGAAAGCTCCGTCGCAATCGACCCCCAGAATGGACAGATTGGCACAGATATGCTGCTGGCCGGTAAGACACTGAATACATCGCCCGCAAGGGATATGCGTTTCGGCTGAAACATAATCACCCACCTTCACCCTGGTGACCTGAGCGCCCGCCTCGACCACCTCGCCGGCCACCTCGTGACCCAGAATCTGGGGAAGTCTTTTCTCTCCAATGCGGCCCTGGGACCATGGATCCCATTTATATATGTGCACATCCGTTCCACAGATGGAAGTGGCCCCGACCTTGACCAGGACCTGATCCGGCGCGATACGGGGAACATTCACCTGGAGCCATTCAGCACCCGGTTGGGGCTTCGTTTTCACCACGGCATTCATCTTCTCGGGCATGGATCGAATCTCCTTCCGGTCGATCGGTCAGCCGGTCACGACGCCGGCCTTGACGTCGATCAAGTTCATTATTCCGTATGGAAAAAGGGACACTGGAGGATCTCAGGGGGTATCCCGCTGCTGCCTCTGTCTGTCCCTTTTCGCTGCAGCGAACGTCGCCGGTCACAGCGCAGGGCTCCGGCCTTGATCTCCTGGATCCGGACCGCCCAAAGACCCTCTGATTGTTGATCGCGGTCCCCTGAGAACAATGACATTGTAACATAGGCAGGTGATGTTGTCAACAGGAAATTTCCCGACAGCCGTCACCTCCCCGCTGCTCGCTATTGTTCACCGCTGAGCTCTTCGGACTTCTTGAATGCCTCTTCGCCCCTTTCCTTCATCCCTTTCTTGATATAGATGATGGCCAGCTGGTACCAGACATCGGGACTATCGGGGGCCAGTTCCGCCGCCTTTTCCAGACTGATCATGGCTCCGTCCAGATCATTCAGGTTCAACTGCGCGGCCGCCAGATTGAACCAGGAATCCACATCCTCCGGATCGAGCTCCGTAACCCTCTGAAACAGGGGTTTGGCGGCCTGGAAGTTCTTCAAGTCCCGGGCGTACAGTACGCCGAGATTGTATACGAAATTTTTCTCCTCGGGATGCGTTTCGATGGCCTGGCGGTAAACCCTGACGGCCTCATTGAGAGTTGTCTTGACCGCCTCCATCACTTTCAGCGAATCGTCTCCGGTGGCCGCCGATGTCAGATCCCCGCGCTGTTCTTCGGCCAGCTCCTCCAGAGAAATGGTCCACATGGTGAGAGCATTCTTATTGCTGGGATCGACCAGCAGAGCGCTCTCGAACATTTTGGCGGCCTGTTCTTCCTGGTCTTGCTTGAAATAGATGACTCCCGAATTGATCTTGGCGGCGACATTATCCGGGTCCAGTGCGAGAACCTGGCGATAGGCTTCCAGGGCCTCATCGAGACGGTCGAGATTGGTATAGGCAAATCCCAGGTTATTGAAAGCATCCGGATTGTTGGAATCGATCATCGTGGCCGTGGTGAACTCCTCCAGGGCCTTTTGGTAATTCTGATCTTTTCCCGCCTGAACACCGCGGTTAAAGGCCATGGTCCACTTTTCGGCGATCACGCCCTGGATATTATCCTTCCACTGTTGGCTGATATCCAGCGAGGCCTGAAATTCGGTGACCATCTCCGCATAGCGGTTCTGTTCACTATAAGCTCTGCCCAATAAATAATGCGCCTCGGCGTTTTTGGGCTCCTGTTGAACAGCGATCTCCAGCTGTTCCCTGGCATTATCCCAATCCTGCTGCTGAATATAGACCTTGGCGCCGGTCAGCGCCGGGTTCTGGCAGCCGGCCCACAGGATCAGACCGGCCAATAAGGCGACCGAAAGAACCGCATGACGTGCGTTCATTTTCTCCTCTCCATAGTCCGGGGTGAATGTTTCACCAGCCTCACAATGTTTCACCATCCTCACCACTGTAAGCGAACGGTATAGGTGACCACCACCTCTCCATCGGAGGGCACCTGCAGGGGAAATTCCACAGTGCTGACATCTTTCTTGCGGACCTCATGACTTGACTGAGCGATGGTCCAATCGCCCCAGAGGTGCTCGACGGCCACCACTTCCACGGCTTCCTCTTTATGATTACGGATCCTTATTTCATATGATTCCTCCCGGGAGCGATCGGTCAACTTACGCGATTGTGTCTGTTTTCTTTCTCCCACGACATCGAATGCGTTGCCCAGGAACACGCGCACCTTCTCATCCTTGGGCGTGTGGGGCACCAGATCCTCGCCGACGAACTGAAGATTTTCATCTCTGTCCACCTTGTAAACGCGTAACTTCCCCTCCGGAAGAGGGATGCCTAAACCATTCTGCTGCTTGTTGTCGAATTCCAGATTGACCCGCACCTTGGCATCGCCTGTTCTGCCGTCGTAGGTGAGAATTTTCTTGACCGACACCTCCGCCTCCGGAAAAAGGGTCAGCTGTTTGATCTGCCGGTCCGCTATGGTCGTGGGACGGGTCAGGGTATAGAGATGGTATTCGAAGAAAGCCTGCTCCTCGAACTGAGGGACGCCCATGCCGACGGGAGCCTCGGTGGCGCGCGCGTAATCCATCATCTTCATCTCGGGCGCCACCCGATGGACATCGCCGGCCACCAGTTGCAATCCGGCTGACCGATAGGTGGCGCCGGAGCGATTATCGATGGAAACCCATCCACCGAGTTCCAGGTGGGTATCGTTCCGGTCGACCGTGGCCACGTATTCAGCATGCCAATCCACTCCACCGGTTAAATAACTGACCTCGAGCTGGTGAACACCGGATCGTTCGCTATCCAGCAGCCAGACCAGCGTCGGGCGTGTGATCAGCCCCTGGGGCAGCTGCGGGAACTCCAGGATCTGAACCTCGGAGGCCTTGATGATCTTGAACTCGCCGGAGACATCCCGAAGAATCAGATCATCGGCGGCCGACAGCAGCGTGCCCTCGAAAAAGCGTTCATCCTTCGCCAGCAGGCTGATGTTCTGGTCCAGATACTTCTGCAGCAGCCGGCGGGAGTCGACCAGATCGTATTCGTAATTCTGCTCCAGGATGGATACCTTCTCGGGTGCCGTCAGAGACCGGATTCGTACCGAGGTGGGATCGATCTGCGCGGCCACATCCCCGAAGCGAACGGATTCCCGCCCCCGGGGAAGCGCCACGCTGCGAACCTCGCGAACCAGGGCGAAATCTCCGTTATAGATCGTCAGGGCAACCTCCTCGGCCCCTGCGGGAATCACCGTACACACCCAGGCCAGAATGGTCATCACGACAAGCCATCTCATCCTTATCATCATCTGTGTCCTTTTCGACGATGGCGGTCAGACCGTTACGCCGACAACATCTTCAGGTTCTGGTTCAGCTTCTCCAATTGCTGGCCCAGCTCTTCTTCTTTCGATCGTTCCCGGCCGACCACCTCTTGGGGAGCTTTACGGACAAACTGCTCATTGTTCAGTTTCCGGCGGACCGTATCCAGCAGGCCGGTGATTCGTTCTACTTCCTTCTGAAGCCGCTGACGTTCCGCCTCCAGATCGATGAGATCTTCCAGGGGCACGAACACCTCCACGTCCTTGACCACGGCGGTGGCGCAGGTCTTCGTTTTTTCCACCTCCCGCCCCATGACCACCCGGTCCACCTTGGCCAGGTCCAGCAGCGACCGGTTATCCTCCATTTGCTGCAAGAGCTTATCATCCTCTATCCTCAGGAGAACGGTGGCCTGACGAGCCGGCGGGACCCCCATCTCGGCCCTGATATTACGCACCGCCACAATGATATCGCGGAGATGCTCCACCACGGCCTCGGCCGGCCGGTCCCGATCCTTGGATCGACCCTCGGGCCAGGGCGCCGTCATGATACTGCTCCCCTGATGGGGCAGCTGCTGCCAGATCTCCTCGGTGATGAACGGCATGAAGGGATGCAGCAGACGAAGGGCGCCCTCCAGCACGGTCATGGTCACCCACTGAGCGGCCTGGCGGTCCTGGGGCGATGCCGATCCATAGAGCCTGGGCTTGACCCACTCGAGGTACCAGTCACAGTATTGATGCCAGAAGAACTCATAGATGAGATGACCCGCCTCGTTGAGCCGGTACCGCTGTAGTGATCTGGTGACCTTGGCGGCCGTCTTCTCAAAAGAGCTCAGGATCCAGCGATCCACCAGGGATAACTGGATATTTTCCCGATCGAACTGTCCGGGATCGAAATCCTCGAGGTTCATCAGCACGAACCGGGAGGCATTCCAGATCTTATTGGCGAAATTCCTGCCGATGACCAGTTTCTCTTTGGAGAAATAGGCATCCTGTCCTTCGGCCGTAATCAAGATCATGCTCAGCCGCAGCGCGTCGGCGCCGAACTCCTCGATGATGGCGGTCGGATCCGGCGAATTCCCCAGGGATTTGCTCATCCAACGACCTTGCTCGTCCTTGACCATGCCGTTGATGTAGACCTCGGGGAAGGGCACATCCCCCATGAATTCCATGGCCGCCATAACCATTCGGGCGACCCAGAAAAAGATGATATCAGGACCGGTCACCAGAACGTTGGTGGGGTAGAATGTTTTTAGATCGGGGGTTTTATCCGGCCACCCCAGTGTCGAAAAGGGCCACAGCCAGGATGAGAACCAGGTATCGAGAACATCCTCTTCCTGCCGGAGGTTGGTGCTCCGGCACTTGGTGCAGCCGGCCGGTTCCTCCCGGGCGGCAATGATCTCATCACAATCCTGACATTGCCAGATGGGAATACGATGGCCCCACCAGATCTGCCGGGAGATACACCAGTCGCGAATGTTCTCGATCCAGTTAAGATAGACCTTGGTCCAGCGTTTCGGGTAAAAGGCCAGGCGGCCATCCTGGGCCACTTTTTGGGCGGCCTCTGCCAGCGGTTTCATCTTGACGAACCACTGTTTGGACAAATAGGGCTCGATGGCCGTGTGACAGCGATAGCAATGTCCCAGAGCATGCTGGTGGGAGACCACCTTGACCAGTAGGTCTCGCTCCTTGAGATCGGCCAGCAGCCGCTCACGGCATTCGAAACGATCCATTCCCTCGTAGTCGCCGGCGTGCTCGTTCATGGTCCCGTCGGCGTTCATGATGTTGATGAACTCCAATTGATGGCGCTGGCCCATCTCGAAGTCATTGGGATCGTGAGCCGGAGTGACCTTGACGATCCCGGTGCCGAATTCCGGGTCCACGAAATCATCGGCGATGACGGGCAGGCGGCGTCCGACGATGGGCAGGATAACGCTCTTCTTCTGCAACTCTAGATATCTTTCGTCGGCAGGGTTCACGGCCACCGCGGTATCCCCCAGCATCGTCTCCGGCCGGGTGGTCGCCACCGTGATGAACTCGGTGCTGTCCTCGATGGGATATTTGATATACCAGAGGTGTCCGCCGAGATCCTGGTGCTGCACTTCCTCATCGGACAAAGCCGTTCGGCACCGGGGACACCAGTTGATGATATACTTCCCCCGATAGATCAGACCCCTGTCATACAAGCGCACAAAAGCCTCCCGGACCGCCTTGGAGAGCCCCTCGTCCATGGTGAACCGCTCACGTTCCCAGTCACAGGAACAGCCCAGTGATTGCAGCTGTCCGATGATCCTGCCGCCGTATTCGCCTTTCCATTCCCAGACCCGCTCCAGGAATTTTTCCCGGCCCAGATCCTCCCGGCTCAAGCCCTCCTTGGCCAGCATCTTTTCGACCACGTTCTGCGTGGCGATGCCGGCATGATCGGTTCCGGGCAGCCACAGGGTGTTCCGACCCTGCATTCGTTTCCAACGGATCAGCACGTCCTGAATGGTATTGTTGAGCACATGTCCCATCGTCAGAATACCCGTCACATTGGGCGGGGGTATGACGATCGTGAACGACTCCTCCGGATGAGCGGCGGAAGCGTGGAAGAGTCCCTCCTTCTTCCAGAAGGAGTACCACTTGCTCTCCACCTTTCGGGGATCGTAGCGCTTTTCCAGGTCCGTCTCGGCCACCCGCCACCTCGCTTGTTGATATGGATCACGCCCGGAGAACGCCGGGAGAACTCACCCTCGGGGACGCCCGGAGAACTCACTTGGCTATCCGGGTTATCCCGATAAGTTTTCTAAAATAACATTCATACACCGTGCTGTCAACACGTTTATTCCCATCCTCCAGATGGTCAGCCGAATCGGTCGCCGTGAGCATCTTGTAACAGCCGGGTCCAGGCCTTTTGGACCTGTCTGCGAAGGTCCTCCCGGGTGCCATCGTTGACGATGACGACATCGGCCTGTTTGATCTTTTCGGCGGGAGGCAGCTGAGCGGCGGCCCGGGCTCGGAACTCCTCGTCACTGATCCCCCGGTCGTTCTGCAACCGGTGAGATCGGAGCTTTTCGGGGGCCGTCACGACCACCAGGCGGTCGATCATGTATAAGGCCTGGCATTCCACCAGCAAAGCAGCATCCAGCACTACGATACCGTCGTATCCGCTGCGCCGAATCTGTTCCAGAAGCTCCCTGGTTCGAGCCAGAATGGGCGGGTGCAGGAGTCCATTGAGCCGTTGACGGGAGTGCCGATCGCGGAACGCCCGGCGCCCCAGCTCTCTTCGTCTCAGGGAACCGTCCGGCGCCAGGATATCCTCTCCAAACGCCCGGACGAGCTCCTGCAGCAGGCCGGTATCGTTCCGGAGCACTTCCCTGGCGATCGCATCGGCGTCCAGAACCCGGGCGCCCAGCGCAGCCATCATCCCGCTGACGGTGCTTTTTCCGGCACCGATCCCTCCGGTGACGCCGATAACCAGCATACCCGTAACCTCTTAATGAGCCTCGTACCAGGTTCGCCCGGACCCCACATCCACCCTGATGGGCACGCTCAAGGTGAGGGCGCTCTCCATGTTCGAGCGCACCAATGATGTCACCTCGGTCAGTTCCTTCCGGGGCACCTCAAAGACCAATTCGTCGTGTATCTGAATAATCATCCTGCTTGCTAACTTGCCATCCAAAAAGGCGTTTTGAATGCGGATCATGGCCAGCTTGATCAGGTCGGCGGCCGTTCCCTGGATGGGCGTGTTGATCGCCGTTCGCCGCGCGAAGGCCGCCACCTGGGCCTGATCGCTCTGCAGCTCGGGAAGATACCGACGGCGGCCCAATAACGTGGTGACATAGCCCCGCTCTTCGGCCATCTCAACGGTCCGTTCCATATACTGACGCACATTGGGATAGAGCTCGAAATAGCTGTTGATGAAGCGGGCCGCTTCCTGCGGGCTGATCTCCAGCTGTTTGGCCAATCCGTAAGGGCTCATACCGTAAATAATTCCGAAATTCACCGTCTTGGCTTGCCGGCGCAGTTCAGCGGTGACCTCCTTCTCCGGCACGCCGAAGACGGCGGCCGCGGTTCGAGTGTGGATGTCCGCATTCTGGCCGAAGGCCTCCAGCAAAGTTACGTCCTGCGAGAGGTGGGCCATGATGCGCAGCTCGATCTGGGAGTAATCGGCCGAGAGGATCACATGATTCCTGTCCGGGGCCACAAAGGCCTTCCGGATCGTTTTGCTGAACTCGGTGCGTATGGGAATGTTCTGTAGATTGGGCTGGCTGCTGGAGAGGCGCCCGGTGGCCGTCACCGTCTGGTTGAAAGAGGTGTGAATCCGGTGGGTCTGCGGGTTGACCATGCGGGGCAATGCGTCCACGTAGGTGGACTTGAGCTTCATCAGCTGGCGATACTCGAGGAGTTTGCGCGGTAGAGGATGGTCCCGGGAGAGCTCCTCCAGGACGCTCTCATCGGTCGAAAAGCCGGTTTTCGTGCGGCGCATCACGGGGAGCTCAAGCTTCTCGAACAAGATATGACTCAACTGCTTAGGAGAATTAATGTTGAACTCCTGGCCGGCGGCCCGGTAGATCTCCTCGACCAGCTTACGCAGCTCGACGTCCATCTCGGCCGACATCTGCCGGAGAAAATCGACATCCAGCTGCACGCCCGTCATCTCCATCTCCGACAGGACGCTGATCAGGGGCATTTCCACCCGGGTGAAAAGATCCTCCAGATCCAGCTCCCGCAGCTTGTCCTTCATGAGATGCCACAGCCGCAGCGTGCAGTCGGCATCCTCGCCGGCATAGTCAGCCGCATCCTTGGCAGGCACCTCGGCAAAACTCTTTTGTGACTTCCCTTTACCGATGAGACGCTGCAGCGGAATCTTCTTCTGCCCTAAATATTCCAGGCTGACCAGATCCAGATTATGCCGCCGGGCTGAAGGATTGACCAGATAGGAGGCCACCATGGTATCGAAGGCGATGCCCTCCAGCGGACAGCCGTGCCGTTTCAGTACGGTCAGATCATATTTGATATTATGACCACATTTCTCGATGCCGGGGTCCGCCAGGAGAGTCCGCAGCCGGTTCAGCACCTTGTCCCGATCCAGGTTGGGCCCATCGCGGTGCCCCACTGGAAGGTAATAGGCGCCTCCGGGGCGGACGGCAAAGGCCAGCCCGACCAGCTCGGCCGCCATGGGATCCGTGGAAGTGGTCTCGGTATCCAGCACAAAGGCACCGGCCTTTTTGAGCATCTCCAGAAGATCAGAGAATTCATTCCAGGTGGTCACCAGCGAACAGTTCAGCGGTTGGTCCCCCCCCTCCACCGAAACATCCCGCAGGAGGCTGGTGAACTCCAGTTCACGAAACAGCTCCACCAGCCTGCCGGCATCGTAATGACCAAGGGCCAGCTTTTGGAGGTCCAGGTCCATTTTCAGCCCGGTCTCCAGGCGAACCAGATCCCTCGACATTCGGGCCTGCTCGGCATGTTTCAACAATCCCTCCCGGACCCGTTTGTTGGTCAGCTCGGCGGCATGCTCGATGACCGACTCAAGATCTCCCTGTTCCTGAATGAGCTTGCGGGCCGTCTTGTCTCCGATCCCGGGCACGCCGGGGACATGATCGGAAGCGTCTCCTTTCAGGCCCATGAAATCCACGATCTGTCCGGGTTCCAGGCCAAACCGCCGGCGAACGCCCTCGGCATCATACAGCACCTCACCCTCCCCACCCCGCCGCGGGTCCAGAACTCTGACCCTTTCGGTGACCAGCTGAAGGAGATCCTTGTCTCCGGTCACCAGGATGACGTCCAGATTTTTCTTCTCGGCCTGGCGAGCCAGCGAGGCCATCACATCGTCAGCCTCGTATCCCTCCCGTTCCATCGCCGGGATGTTCAGAGCCGATACGACCTGATGAATGCGAGGCATCTGCTCCCGCATCGGATCAGGCATCTTGGCCCGGGTGGATTTATACTCCGGATATATCCGATGGCGAAAAGTGGGTTTAGAGGTGTCGAAGACGACCGCCAGATAATCAGGTTTATGTTCCCGGATGATCTTGAGCAGGGCGCTGGAAAAACCATACACCGCGCTGGTATTTTCGCCCTTGCTGTTGATCAGAGGATTGCGGATGAAGGCGAAGTACGAACGGTAGGCCAGCGCATGGCCGTCGATGAGAAACAATCGTTTCCTGGAAACCATAGCCGTCTCCCCCCGGTGCGGCATCATGCTGCCCTGGGATGGGAAATCCTCCGAGCCAGGATCACTCGAGGGATCCCGGCGTAATCGGCCACCGACTCAGCCTGACGATAGGTTCCCATTCGGGTGATCATCGTTTTGACTTTCTCCGCCTGCCCGTCAGCGACCTCGAGAGCCAGCCATCCATCCGGGGCCAGCGCATCGGCCGCCTGTGCGACGATCCGGCGGACGATCTCCAGGCCGTCGCGGCCGCCATCCAGCGCCATCCGGGGTTCGTGATCGCGGATCTCGGCCGGCAATCCGTCCAGCTCGGCGGTGGTCACATAGGGAGGATTGGAAACGATCGCTGCGAAAAGACCTCGCTGAGGACGAAGGGGGGCCAGGAGATCGCCCCGAAGAAAACGGATGCGAGCCTCCACGCCGTGGTGCCTGGCATTCCCTTGAGCCAGGGCCAATGCCTCCGGGGAAAGATCCGTCGCCCACAGCCTGGCTTTCGGCAGATGGACGGCCAGGGTAATGGCAATATTTCCGCACCCGGTGCCCACATCGGCCACTGCCAGATCCTCTTTCTGGCGGTCGAGACGTTCCAGAAGCGCATCCACTAAAATCTCTGTCTCGGGTCTGGGGATCAAAGCGGCGGGAGTGACCTGGAAGGTCAAAGAATGGAATTCGGTCTGCCCGGTGAGGTATTGCAGCGGTTGGCCGTCCCGGCGACGGTCAATGAGCATTCGAAATGCAGATACTTCCTGATCGGCCAGGGGTCGATCGAAGTGCAGGTAGAGATCGACGCGACTGAGATGGAGAATCGTCCCCAGCAGGATTTCCGCGTTCAGCCTGGCATTCTCTAGGCCCTTCCCTTCGAGATATTTGGCAGCCCGGTTGAGAATCTCTCCAATGGTGTACACCCTCGGCCCCCAATCCAGCAGGGGAAGTTCCTCAGTCGCCGTCTTCGTCCGGTGCTCCGGCATTCTGTAAACGTTTTTCCGCTTCCTTCAACCTGGCAGTGATGGTCTCAAGTTCCGTCTCCACCATCTGGAGCTGGCGATTCTTCTCGCGAATTCTGATCCGGAGATTATCCAGCCTCTCCCGATCGCTCCCGGAAAGGGATTTTTCCAACAGACTCAGCACAATATCCCGCTCCGAAAGGAGAAACGCCCGCACCTGCAGGGTTTTCTGATATTCCTTGTTAAGGCTCTCGACCTGTTTTTCCCGCTCTTCCTGGGCCCTCTTGCTCATCGGCCTACCCTCATTCTCCTGCGAGATGGACGGGCACCATATCGATCCTCACCGATCGCCGAAGAAGCGTCGGCCTGGATGCCGGAGAACAACTCCTCAGACTCTGGACTGTTCCACATCGGCCTGTTCCAATCTCATCTTTCTTTCGGCGGCCTGGAGGGCTTCAACCAGCTCATCCAGTTCTCCGTCGAGGATCTCCTCCAAGCGGTAGAGGGTCAGATTCACGCGGTGATCAGTCACCCGGTTCTGGGGAAAATTATAGGTCCGTATCTTGGCGCTGCGGTCACCGCTGCCCACCTGCAAGCGGCGTGTGGCGGCCATTTTCTCTTCCTGCTCACGGTGAGCACGATCCAGGAGTCTGGCTCTGAGCACCTTGAGGGCTTTGGCTTTATTCTTATGCTGCGATTTTTCATCCTGGCAGGTGGCCACGACGCCCGTGGGGATATGGGTGATGCGTACGGCTGAATCGGTGGTATTGACGCTCTGCCCACCGGGTCCGGAGGAGCGGAATACGTCGATCCGAAGATCCCTGGGCTCGATCTGAACCTCCACCTCCTCGGGTTCGGAAAGGACCACCACCGATGCGGCCGAGGTGTGAATGCGCCCGCTAGCCTCCGTCTCAGGCACCCGCTGGACGCGATGAACCCCGCTTTCGAACCGAAGCCGGCCGAATACGCCGACGCCCTCCAGGGCAAAGATGATCTCCTTGAATCCGCCGACCTCGGTGGGATTGGAGCTCATGATCTCCTGGCGCCAGCCCTGTTTTTCAGCATAACGGGCATACATGCGGTACAGATCGGCCACGAAAAGACTGGCCTCATGGCCGCCGGTGCCCGCTCGTATCTCCATCAGAGCATTACCTTTATCCCGGGGATGCGGCGGCACGAGGAAGAGCTTGAGTTGCTCCTCAAGGGCGGCCAACGTTCCCTCCAGCTCCTCGATCTCCTCCCGCGCCAGATCGGCCAGATCTTCCTCCGAAGAAGCCAGTAACGTCTTATCCTGTTCGATCTTCTGAGAGACACGCTGATATTTCCTGGCCACCTCGACGATATCCGCCAGTTCCCGGTATTCGCGCACCAGCTGACCGTAACGTTCCCGGTCCGATAGCGTTTCAGGATCGGCCAGGATCTCTTGAAGCTCGGTATGCCGGTCCAGAACCTGCTGGATCTTGGTCAGCATGATACCTTCAACTCCTCGGCGGCCGCCTGATCAGCAGGTGAATCGCCACTCTTTCAGGGGGCCAGCGCTTCCCTCAGCGCCACCAGAGCCACGGCCAACTGATCATCGCTGGGTTCCCTGGTGGTAATTCTCTGCAGCCACAGACCCGGACTCATGAGGAACCGGATCACGGGCTGATGGCGCGAGCGCCCCGAGAATTTGAGCAGCTCATAGGAGCTGCCGGCCACCAGTGGAAGCAGAAGAAAATGGATCAGCAGCCGCTGGAAAAGGCCGGGCAGATGACCCGTTTTCCAGGAAAAAACCGTGTCCGCCAAAGCGAAAATGACGATGGCCACCAGGGCGACGATCAGCAGGAAACTGGTCCCGCATCGGGGATGCCGGGTGCTGAATTGTCGGACGGCATCGGGAGTCAGCTCCTGCCCCTCCTCGTAAGCATAAATCGACTTATGCTCGGCTCCGTGATATTCGAAAATTCGACGAAGTTCTCCGAACTGAGAAATTGTCCAGACATAGGCCAGGAACAGAATAATTCGGATAGCCCCGGCCACCAGATTAAATCCCACAGCTCCCCGGTGAATCTTCAGCAATGAGGTCAGCAGCAAAGGAACGAAAAAGAATATGGCCAGCCCCAGGGCCAGCCCAACGATCAGACTGAAGATGAGAAACACACTTCCGCTGCTTTTCTTCTTCTCCCGGCCATTTTCCTCGAGGTCTTCCATGGCCGCCTCGGCGGAATAATTCAATGTCTTCATACCGATGATGAGCATCTCAAAAAAGGATACCACTCCCCTGAGAAGCGGCCATCCCAGAACGCGATACCGTTTTGTTAAAGCAATGTACGGTTCGTTCTTGACCGTGATCTGGCCGTCCTTACGGCGAACCGCCGTGACGATCCGCCGGGGGGAACGCATCATTACCCCCTCGATGACGGCCTGTCCGCCCACCTCAATCTTCTCGGACATTTTAAGCTCTCCACCTCACCGTCCGGATACGAAAAGAGCGCTGGGATGGCCCAGGGAGGCCATAATACAGACACCAGCGCCCCAATACAAAGCTATCGATCGTCGGATTTCTTCTGAGCGGGCTCTTCGGGAACGGGCTCTTCATCCACTTGCTCCTCAACGGCAGGCCCGGTCTCACCGAGTGCTTCCTTCGGCTGCTCAGCGGCTTCCTCCGGGGCGGGCTGTTTGGTGTCCCCCCCCTCTGTGGGAACCTCTTCAGCAACAGCATCTTTTGCAACAGGTTCGGCTGCGACGGCCTCTTCCGATGGTTCTGCCAGGCCGTATTTCCGGCGGAACCTCTCCACGCGTCCGGCGGTATCCACCAGCTTCTGTTTACCGGTGAAAAAGGGATGACAGCTGGAGCAGATCTCCACGCGGATATCGCTTTTGGTGGATCGGGTATGGATGACGTTGCCACACGCACAGGTGACCGTCGCCTCCTTGTACTCAGGATGAATATCCTTCTTCAAAATGACCTCCTGAAAGTCTCTTCTTGTCTTGGTATTGAATCGGTCCCGCTTAACTTATAATTATAATTTATTTATTCAACAAAAGCAAGAGAAAAGGTTCTCGAAGACGGGCAGACAGTGAACGGTAAACCGCGGGGAAACTGAGGGAGACGGCCGCTTCTTCAGCAACCACAAGTTCCCGGGGCCCAAACCCTGGGTTTTCACTGATTCATCGATGCCAGAAATTTCTTATTGCTCTTTGTGGCACTTATCTTCTGCACCAAAACCTCCATGGCTTCAACCGCGTTCATCTCGTTGAGAAACTTCCGTAAAATCCAGATGCGGTTAAGCTCGGCCTCGGTAAGCAATAACTCCTCCCGCCGGGTGCCGGAGCGGTTGATGTCGATGGCCGGGAAAATACGGCGGTCGGCCAGACGGCGGTCCAGCACCAGTTCCATATTCCCGGTTCCCTTGAATTCCTCGAAGATGACCTCATCCATGCGGCTGCCGGTCTCGATGAGGGCTGTCGCGATGATGGTCAGACTGCCTCCCTCTTCGATATTACGGGCGGCGCCGAAAAACCGCTTGGGCCGCTGCAGGGCATTGGAATCCACTCCGCCGGAGAGAATCTTCCCGCTGTGGGGCACTACGGCATTGTGAGCCCGGGCCAGTCGGGTGATGCTGTCCAGCAGGATGACCACATCCTGCTGATGCTCGATCAGCCGCTTGGCCTTCTCCAGGACCATATCGGCCACCTGCACGTGCCGCTCGGACGGCTCATCGAAGGTGGAGCTGACAACCTCCCCTTTCACCGATCGCTCCATGTCGGTGACCTCCTCTGGTCGTTCGTCGATGAGCAGAACGATCAGCTTGATCTCGGGATGATTGGTGGTGACGCTATTAGCGATCTTCTGCAGCAGCATGGTCTTGCCTGCTCTGGGGGGCGATGTGATCAGTCCCCGTTGCCCTTTGCCGATGGGCGTCAGCAGATCCATGATCCGCATGGACAGATCGCTCGAGGGCTCCTCCAGCCTGATCTTCTCCTGGGGGTATAGCGGCGTCAGGTTGTCGAACAGGATTTTTCCCTTGGCGGCTTCCGGATTCTCGAAGTTGACGGCCTCCACCCGAAGAAGAGCGAAATACTTCTCGGTTTCCTTCGGCGGCCGGATCTGTCCGGAAACGGTATCGCCGGTACGGAGATCGAACTTCTTGATCTGGGAGGGAGAGACATAGATATCATCGGGTCCAGGAAGATAATTATAGGTCGGCGACCGGAGAAATCCATACCCTTCCTGAAGAATTTCCAGGACTCCGGCCGCAAAGATAAACCCGTTCTTTTCGGTCTGAGCCTCAAGAATCCGGAAGATCAATTCCTGCTTTCTGAGCCCGCTGACCGCCGATATATTCAAATCCTGCGCGACTTTTAACAGTTCGGATATGGTCTTTGATTTTAACTCGGCGATATCCATGATTTTCTCCAGAAGGGAAGAGTGTGCCGAGCCGAACGCGGCCATCCAATTGACCGGACAGACCGGGCCGGCATCACTCACATACGGGTGGGAGCGCTGACGCCGATCAACTTAAGGCCATTCCCTAAAACAATCTGAGTGGCCTTGACGAGTGCCAGACGGGCGGTGGTGAGGGACGGGCTATCCGTGACCACCCGGCGCTTATGGTAGAACTGGTGAAAGGAGGTGGCCACCTGGCGAAGAAATCTCGTCATCCGGTGGGGCTCCAGTTCTGCTGCGGCCTGCTGGATGGTCTCGGGCAATCGTGCAATATTCTTGATCAGCTCTAGTTCTTCTGTGGTTCTCAACAATGAGAGATTGGTTTTTTCGAGATCATTCGATTCTGTATTCTTTTCCCGGGCATGACGCAGGATGCTGCTGATACGGGCATGGGCATACTGGACATAGTAGACGGGATTTTCCTCCGACTGCTCCACGGCCACGTCCATGTCAAAATCAAGATGGCTTTCCAGGCGGCGCATCAGAAAAAAGAATCGAGCCACATCGATTCCCACCTCATCGAGCAGCTCCCGCATGGTGATGATGGATCCTTCTCTTTTCGACATCTTGACCGGGTGTCCGCCTTTAAGAAGATTCACCTGTTGAATGATCAGTAATTTCAAGCGAACAGGATCGATGCCCAGGGCCTGAATGGCCGATCGCATCCGCGGCAAATACCCATGATGATCCGGCCCCCATAAATCTATAACGGTATCGAATCCTCTGTCGAACTTATTTTTGTGATAGGCAATATCGGTCAGGAAATAGGTGCTGGAGCCATCTTCTTTGATCAGAACCCGATCTTCATCATCATCGAAATCGGACGCCCGGAACCAGACGGCGCCGTCGCGCTCAAAGATGGTCCCCCGCTCGGTCAGTAAAGCCAATATCTCCTCCAGAGCTCCTGACTTCTTGAGTCTCCTCTCGCTCAGCCAGACGTCATAGGCCACCCCGAATTTTTCCAGATCCTCGCGCTGCTGTTGGATCAATCGATGGAGGGCCCAGTGCCGGATATTCTCCCGTCGATCGGCTGCCGGCTGGGAGAGATAGCTGTTTCCGACCTGCTCAATCAATTCTCGGGTCAGGTCGACCAGATACTCTCCTCGATAGGCGTCCTCGGGCAATTCCACATCTTCTCCGAGAAGCTGACGGTAGCGGACCTCCACCGATTCGGCGAGACGCTGAATCTGGACACCGGTATCGTTCACATAGAATTCCCGCTCCACCTGATAGCCGCAAGCCTGCAGCAGATGGGCGATGCTGTCTCCGACGGCGGCGGCTCTGGCGTTGACGACATTAAGCGGCCCCGTGGGATTGGCACTGACGAACTCGACCTGAACCTTTTTCCCCTGGCCGATATCAGAGTTACCATAGGACGGTCCGGCCCGGTGAATTTCGATCAACTTGCGGCGCAGATAATGGCTGCCATAGATGAAATTGATAAACCCCGGAGCGCAGACGGACCAGCTTTTGATCAGTTGGCGATTCAACCGCAGTCCAGCGGAAATTTCTTCGGCGATGTTCAGGGGATCTTCGCCCACCTCGCGGGATAACAGCAGGGCCACATTGGTCGATAGATCTCCGAAGATGTCCTTCCGGGGCTGCTCCACCTGAATGTCAGCCGGCGAAAGGGTCGGCCAGCCCTTCTTCCTGGCCGTAATGCGGGCAATCTTTTCGGCAAGATATTCTTTGATCATCATCGCAGCCACTTCTCTGGTCAAAGATTAGGCCTCGGCCGGCATCGGGTCCACAACCACAGCATCACCCCAAAGCCGATCCAGACCATAAAAATCCCGGGCTTCCTCCTGAAAAATGTGTACCACCACATCCACGTAGTCCAGCAAGACCCATTTGAGAGCCGCGTACCCCTCCTGATGCCAGACCTTGATCTTTTCCTTCTCTAGACTCTCCTGGATGGTATCGCCGATCGCCTTGACATGAACGTCCAGATTTCCACTGCAGAGCACAAAATAATCGGTGATGCCGGTTAATCCGCGTAAATCCAAGATCTTAATATCGCTGGCTTTTTTCTCGAAGGCGATCTTTGCAGCCAGGAGTGCAATCTCCCGGGCCTTTGGCTTCATTCATCACTCCCCAGCACGGCCTTCAGGGGCAGCAGCTGCTGATGGTCTCTTCCCAGAATCAGAGTCACGTCCAGCAGCAATTCTTCATCTTTCTGCTGGATGACATTGTCAATGCCGACGGCTCGGGCCACCTGCCAGGCTCCGGGCATATCTCCGACCCGATCGACCACCAGGGTCTCAGGGAAATCGAAATTCTCTGCATTTCCCACGTTCACCACATCGAAGCCCTTCAGCCTGAGATAATCGGTCACTTCTTTGGCCAGGCCGGCAGCTCCGCAACCATTCAGCACCTCGACCCGAATGATCTTTTGCTCGACTGGTGCGGGTTGTTCCTGAGCCGGGCTGAGCCATCGCTGATAGACGATGGAATAAAAAAACAGAATCAGAATCAGAAAGAGAAAAAGTATCCCCAGCTCCAGTCCCCGATCCCGAAGACCTTTTTTCTTCCGTGACGTGCTGGTTCCTCTTTTCGTCCGTGCTCGCTTTTTCATCTTCCATCCTGAGCGGTGTTCGAACTTCAGGTCGGCAGGTACCCGGCGAATCAAGGGGCGGCTGATCAATGGTCGGAACTGACAGCGCCGTTCACCCGCCCGTCCGACATAGCCGGAAAAGCCTTTCTGGGGAATCGTCTTTTTGGAGGGGTTTCCGATCGCCGGTGCAGATGGCTTCTTAACCGGCAGAGCCAGATATCAACGGACTTACCGACTCCACCGATTTGTCCACGGATCATGGCTACCGATCCCGGGCAGAGATTGGTAACTGAAGTGGATGAAGATGTTATCGAACGGTCGATAATCCACCTGAAAGGCGGTCATCAGCGCCTGATTGCGGATGGCGCTGTTCTCCGAGAAGGTCGCTAAGGGACGATGCAGAAATCCCAGACCCACCTGGACATTTAATCGCGGAGAGAACCGGTAGGACAACATGTTCTGGTAAAGCCCCAGGAGATCTCCCTTCCCCTGGCCAGAGGAATAGGAAACCATCATGCCGTAGCTTTGAGACATCTGTAAACGTTCGGGATTCAGGAGCGACAGCCCCCGGGATGTTCCCGAAAGGATACTTTGTTCCAGTCCGGGCAGAGTCAGACCGACGCGTTGATCCGCCAGCTCACCGTAAGTAAAAGATACCGCCGGTATCAACAGCAGAGCGATCACCAACAGCCATATCACTCTCCCAAGCATATCAGATGGCTCCTCTCTGCCTCCACAGATTCTGCTAGAATGATAACATATCCCCGGGAAATGTCAACCTTTTTTTTCATTTTCCAATACCGTCCGGCGGGACATGATATTCTCCACCTCAGCCAGTTGAGCCGCGGAATTGATTCCCAACATCTCCCGCCAATCCTCGGCCACCAGGGCACCGACGGCCATCTCCCGAGCCCTGAATAAGGCGATGGCATCGGTCAGGTAATACTCCTTCTGGCGGTTGGTGGTATCGATATGACGGATAATCTCGAAGATCAGAGGCGCTCCGAAACAGTAGGCTCCGGTGTTGATCTCGCGAATCCCCCGAAGGGTCCCGCCGGCATCCCGGTCCTCCACGATGGCATCCAGCAATCCGTCCGGCGTGCGGACGATGCGGCCATAACCATCGGGATGCTCCAGCACCGCCGTGAGAACCGTGGCGACGGCTGCGGTACGGCGATGGACGTTCACCAGCTGACGCAAGGTCCGACCGGTCAGCAAAGGCGTATCGCCGGCCAGAACCAGCAGGTCGCCCTGATCGCCAGCCAGCGCCCCCTCGGCCTGGGCCAGAGCGTGGGCCGTTCCCAGCTGTTCGGCCTGGACCACGAATTCCACCCCCGGGCCGCTCAGAGCCGCGATGACCTGCCGGCGCTGATGTCCGACCACCACGACGATCCGCTCGCATCCGGCATCCCGCACCGCCTGAATGACATAGGCTGCCATGGGCAGCCCGCGCACCGGATGAAGGACCTTGGCCAGATCCGATTTCATCCTCTTTCCTTTTCCGGCGGCCAGAATCACGGCATTCAGCGTGCTCATGGACCTCTTCTTTTCACCTGTTAGATCATCTCTTCTTTATCCGGCGGACGACGAGGACTCCGGCGGATGGCGAGGTCGATCATTCCGAGCCATAACTCCCGGCATCAGCCGGTTTGTTGTGCTTTCCAATCCCTACGATGACGTTGTCGATGAGGCGTGCTTTGCCGAATTTCACGGCCAGGGCGATCAGAACCCGGCCCGAGACATCTTCCACCGGCTGTAGCCGGTCGGCGTCCACCAGGGAGATATAATCGATCTGACCGGAGGATTCGGTCTTGATCAACTGCCGCATTCCCTCCAGCAGAACGTCAGCTCGGCACTCGCCCGCCTGGACCTGGGAGCGAGCCCACTGCAAAGCCTGGTAGAGAACGGGAGCCTGACGACGCTGTTGGGGAGTCAGGTACTCGTTTCGCGAGCTCATCGCCAGGCCGTCCGGTTCACGCACCGTGGGAGCGATCACGATGTCGACATCTTGATGCAGGTCGGCCGCCATACGCCGAATGACGATGGCCTGCTGAGCATCCTTCTGTCCGAAGACGGCCACATGGGGTCTGACGATATTGAACAGCATGGTCACTACGGTGGTCACACCTCGAAAATGGCCCGGGCGGGAAGCTCCGCAGAGTACCTCGGTAAGACCCTTGACCTCAACGACCGTGCAGTGTTCCGGAGGATACATCCGATCGACCGCAGGCATGAACAGGAGATCGCATCCCGCTTCCTCGAGAAGACGACTATCCCGGCGAACGTCCCTCGGATAGGCATCATAGTCCTCCCCGGGACCGAACTGTGAGGGATTGACGAACAGACTGACCACCGTCACCCGACTGAGCTGCCGGGCCCTTCGCACCAGGCTGAGATGGCCCTGATGGAGATACCCCATGGTGGGCACGAAGCCGATCCGTCTTCCAGCCTGACGAATAGCCTGGGCTGTTTTGTTCATTATTGGAATATCGGTGATGATATCCACAGCCTCTCCACGGGCTTAGTAACTCTCCTCCGGACCGGGAAAGGTTCCCTCTTTGACATCCTTGATGTAGTTCCCAAACGCCCCCCGCATCTCCCCGGCGAGCTGAGCGTACCGGCGGACGAATTTCGGTTGGAACTCTTCGAACAATCCCAGAAGATCGTGCGTCACCAGAACCTGCCCGTCGCAGTCGGGTCCGGCCCCGATGCCGATCGTGGGAATGTCGATCTGTTCGGTGATCTGCCGGGCCAGATGGGCAGGTATCTTCTCCAGGACGATGGAAAAACAGCCGGACTCGGCGAGAATACGGGCATCCTCAAGAAGACACTGGGCCTCTTCAGGCGACTGTCCGCGAAGCCCATAGCCACCGAATTGATGAATCGATTGAGGCGTCAGACCGAGATGCCCCATCACGGGGATGCCGATCCGGGTCATTTTCTGGATCGTCTCGGCCATGTGCCGCCCTCCCTCCACCTTGACCGCTTCGGCACCGGCTTCCTGTAAAAAACGGCCGGCGTTGCGCAGAGCATCGGCGACGCTCGTCTGGTAGGACAGGAAGGGCATGTCGCCGATGATCAGGGCACGCTTGACACCTCGGCGAACGGTTCGGGTGTGATAAATGATCTCGTCCATGGTCACAGGCAGCGTGGTCCCGTATCCGGCCACCACCATGCCGACAGAATCGCCCACCAGGATGGCGTCGATGCCGGTCTCGTCGAGTAACTGCGCCATCAGGTGATCGTAGGCCGTGAGCACGGCGATCTTCTCTTTCGACTTCATCAGGCGGAACCGTTTGACCGTCATCGTCGGGTCCATGGGTCCACCTCCTTGAAAAATGTCAGCTACTCTCTCATGGGAACATAATATTTGGTCCCCGTGTGGGGCTTTCGAATCTGCCGGAGAAGGTCCTGCAGGTCGTCGGGATTGTGGACAAAATCGATCTTGGCGGTGTTGACCACCAATAGAGGGGAATCGGTGTAGTGGAAAAAAAAGTAGCTGTAGGCCTCATTCAACCGCTGGATATACTCCGGCGATATGGATTTTTCGAATGAGCGGCCCCGTTCACGGATGCGCTGCATCAGCGTTTCGGTATTGGCCTGTAGATAAATGACCAGATCGGGGCCGGGAATATCCCGGCGAAGCAAGGTCCAGAGGCGCTCGTAGAGACTGAGCTCTTTTTCATTCAAGTTGATATAGGCGAAGATCTTATCCTTGTCAAACAGATAATCGCTGATGGTCTTTCGATGAAACAGATCCTGCTGGGGAAACTCCTGCTGTTGGCGGTAGCGGCTGAGCAGGAAGAATATCTGCGTCTGGAAGGCGTAGTGTTCCGGATCCCGGTAGAAATCGGGCAGAAAGGGATTTTCCTCCACCTCTTCCAGCACCAGGCGGGCGGACATTTCCTCGACCAGCAGCTTGGCCAGGCTGGTCTTCCCCACTCCGATGACGCCCTCGATGACGATATAATGTGCCTCAATCATGACGATGATGTCCCCGGGAAGTATATCGCCGCACCCCTTCGGTGGACTCCAGGTCACAGAGCAATTGGTCTGCCCGCCGCCCGGAGCGCGGATCGATCGCTCCAGGTGCGATCTCCGCGAGGGGCACCAGCACGAAAGCCCTGCGGGCCAATTCCGGATGCGGCACGATCAGATGGGAGTTTTCGATGATGACATCTTCATAGAGGAGCAGGTCCAGATCGATCGATCGCGGACCCCAGCGAAAGGTTTTCCGGCGCCCCACGAACCGCTCCACGGACTTGAGAACAGCGAGAAGGGCAGCGGGCTTGAGATCCGTGGATAGACGGGCGACCGCATTGAGGAAGAAGGGTTGGTCGGTGAAACCCACCGGCTCGGTCTCATACAGCGAGGAGGTCTGGTCGACATGAATCCGGTCCTGACGACTGAGCTGTCTCAGCGCCCGATGGATATTCTTTTCGCGGTCGATCAGATTCGAACCCAGACTCACATAGGCGATGGCGACGGACAACGCCCCCCTTCAATCTTTCGACAGCTCTACCTCCACAGAATCCAACCGGCCGGGAATTGGCGGATGCGGCTTGCGAACCCGGATGGTCAGCCCCTGCGGCCGGTATCGGTCGGCGACAGCCCGAGAGATGGCTCCTGCCAGAGCCTCCAGGAGCCGGAACTCAGATCCCGAGACCACCTCCTCGACCAGCTGATAGAGCTCGGCCACATCGACCGTCCTGGCCAGATCGTCGCTGGAAACAGCCTCGGTGAGATCCAACCGCATCTCGACATCCACCTGAAAGGTTTGGCCCACCTCCCGCTCGGCGGCCAGATGGCCGTGATGAGCGAAAAAGGTCATATTCCACAGACGGATGACGCCCGCCTGAAATTCTCCCGTCGGCTTCACAACCGGCCTCCCTCGATACCCGATGCCGTCTGGCCGCTTGGTCTCCTTTTTTTCCGCTGCCAAAGGGCGTGATGTTGACCGATCCGCCTGACGGCCTCCTGAAGTCGCTCCGAGGACACCGTCAACGAGATGCGGATATATCCCTCACCCTGCTCGCCGAATCCGCTGCCCGGTGTCACCAGAACTCCCGTGCGGCGGAACAGCCGCCGTGAAAAACCCAAAGACGTGTAGCGTCCCGGCACCGCCAGCCAAAGAAACGGAAGACCTTTCGAACGCCGCACCTTCAGACCCGTCTTGCGAAGCCCCTGGATGACCAGCTCACGACGCCCGGCATAGGGGTCGGACTGATCTTCCCCTTCATCCTCAAGAGCCCGCAGAGCGGCCTGTTGCAGCGCCGGGGCGGGCAGATTCGAGCGATCGCCCGCGACGGCCGTCAGCCCGGCCAGAAGCTGGCGATTGCCGACCGCAAAACCGATCCGCCACCCCCCCAACCGGTGAGCCATGGACAGAGAGTAGATCTCCACACCGACCGATTTGGCTCCCCGGGCCTGCATGAAACTGGGCGCCGGGTCTTCCTTCGAGGGCATCAATACATAGGCGGCATCGTGAATGACAGCCACATTATGAAAGCGGGCGAATTCCACCACTTCCGAGAAAAAGGATAGATCGGCCACGGCGGTGGTGGGATTATTGGGATAGTTTAAAAACATCATCTTGGCCCGCCGGGCGATCTCGGGGCGTATTTTCTTGAGGTTGGGCAGAAAATCGTTCCGCTCCAGAAGCGGCATGCTCTCCACCCGGGCTCCGGCCAGGATGGCCCCGGCCCGGTAGGTCGGATAACAGGGATCGGGCAGCAGGACCACTTCTCCGGGATTGACAAAAGCCAGGGGAAGTCCCGCCAGCCCCTGCCGGGCACCTTGCAGCGGCAGGATCTCATCATCGGGCTGCAGCGAGACGCCGAATCTGGACTCGAACCAGGCAGCGATGCCCCGGCCGAAGGCAGACGACCCTGATCCCAGATCGTAGCGATGAGCCTGGGGCTCGGCGGCACTGCGGCAAAGGGTTTCGGTCACGCACGGTGAGGGCGGTTCAGCGGGATTCGCCGCGGTCAGATCGATCACATCCACGCCCCTGCTGAGGGCCCGCTGAGCTTTTCTTCTCAGGTCCACAAACAGGCTGGATGGGATTTGATGGAGCCGCTCGGCTCGATCGATGACGATCTTCCTGCGCATCGAGTCTCCGCTGAGGTGGATCGATCGCTCCAGATTAGCGCCTTTGATGCAGTAAGTTGAGTATGCTCGAATGCAAAATACAATATGTCGGGTATGTTGTCAAGAAAACTTTTCAGGAGGCCTTCGGATGCGGCCTCCCGGCTTGGTTCGGTGCGGTCTTCCGGCAGGGTCACCAGACAGGGGCAGGGCCGCGGCGCACAAAAGCCCCCGGCGCATAAAAAGCCCCCGGCATCATCGACGCCGGGGGCCTTTGTGCTCCTGGGAACGAGAACTTAATACATCCCACCCCCCGGTGGCATGGGTGGCATAGCCTGTTTTTCCTCTTCGGGGATGTCGGTCACCAGAGCCTCGGTGGTCAACAGAAGAGAGGCGATACTGGATGCATTCTGCAAGGCCGTCCGAACCACCTTGGTGGGATCGATGACGCCGGCCTTGAGCATATCCTCATACTTCTCCGTTTCGGCGTTGAAGCCCACATTGGTGGCCTCGCCCTTGACCTTCTGGACCACCACGGAGCCTTCCCAGCCAGCATTATTGGCTATCTGGCGGATGGGCTCCTCGAGCGACCGCTGGACGATGCCCACGCCCACTTTTTCATCGCCTTTCACATCCATCTTATCCAGGGCTGCGATCGTCCGCAACAGGGCCACACCGCCGCCGGGAACGATGCCTTCCTCCACGGCAGCTCTGGTGGCATGGAGGGCATCTTCGACGCGAGCCTTGCGCTCCTTCATCTCCGTCTCGGTCGCCGCTCCCACATTGATCACCGCCACACCGCCGGCCAGTTTGGCCAGACGCTCCTGGAGTTTTTCCCGATCATAGTCCGATGTGGAATCCTCGATCTGTTTCTTGATCTGGGCCACTCGACCCTTGATATCCTCGGTGGACCCGCCGCCCTCGACGATGGTGGTGTTCTCCTTATCGATGGTCACCCGCTTGGCCTTGCCCAGATCGCCGAGAGTGACATTTTCCAGTTTAAAGCCGACCTCTTCGGAGATGACCCTTCCTCCGGTGAGAGTGGCGATATCCTCCAGCATAGCCTTGCGGCGATCTCCGAAACCGGGAGCCTTCACCGCGCAGACCTTGATGGTGCCGCGTAATTTGTTGACCACCAGGGTGGCCAGAGCCTCGCCTTCCACGTCCTCGGCGATGACCATCATCGGCTTGCCCAGCTGGGCCACTTTCTCCAGGATGGGAAGGAGATCCTTCATGGTGCTGATCTTCTTGTCATGGATCAGTACCAGGGCATCGTCCAGAGCGGCTTCCATTTTTTCCGCGTCGGTGA
>CAZOYL010000021.1:0-23148 GCA_964584035.1 uncultured Gemmatimonadota bacterium
GTTCAGGATCAACCTTTGCTCTCACAGAAACCTCCTTTAGGAAAAGGATGACGCGTTTCCAGGCACAGGTGATGGCGTGCCATATCTCCAATGGTGCCGAGGGCCGGACTCGAACCGGCACGGAAGATAACTTCCAGCGGATTTTAAGTCCGCTGCGTCTACCAAATTCCGCCACCCCGGCGGGATTGAGCTTCGATTCGGTAATGTAATATCTGCGATAGGCGTTGTCAAGGAAATGTTGGCACAGGCCGGCTTTTTTTAATCTGCGATCGGCGCACTGGCAGTGGCATTGCGCGGACCAAGCCTTTTCCCAGCCTTGTATAATTCCCGGATCTTCAGAAAGATCTTCTCGTATTGCCCCGTCTTGAAATCGGGAAAGCTCCATGGGTAGGGCAAAAAATGACCTTTCTCATAGTGCAGGGTGGGATCGGCATAGATGCCATCGGACAGGTAGATCTTCTGGCCGTTGCACTTGGCCGAGGCCAGGACCACCTTGCAGACGTCCATGTAGCCGCAGTCCAGATTGACCTTCCGCCGGCCGTCGATGGCCAGTTTGTCCTCGATCCGGTTGGTCCCGAGCTTGATCTCCGCCAGCCGGCCCGGGTCGATCTGGTCCTCAAAAGAGAGAAAGACCCTCTGGATGTAGTCACCCATCTCGTTCTTGTAATAATCGGTCACGTCGAAGGAGATCGGCTCGCTGATGAAATCGATCGGGCCGAAGCGCTTGATCAGCGCTTCCCGAGCCTTCTCTAAAAGCGCCTCGCTGGAGTACAGCACTCCCACGAAGAGTTTGACTGCATCAGGCGCCGACGGTCTCATACCTTCTCCCCTTCAGAGTATACAGTCCCTGCCGGCGCTCCCAGACCATGTTGGTCTCCAGTGCCACCAGGGCTTGATCGACGATCTCCCTGCGGATGCCGAAGGTCTGCTCGATGGCGGCGTGATAATTGCGTTTGATGTTCACATTCCTCTTGCCCCCCGCCGTGATCTGGCGCATGAACCGCTTGCGCACATAGACCAGCCCCTTCGGTGTCACCCGGTTGAGACAGATTCCGTGCATGGCGTTCTTGTGGAAGGAGCCTTGCCAGTATCTTAAAAAGTCCTTCGGCCCCGTGGGCTGGTCATGAAGACTATAGCGCCACTTGCGCTCCTTACCGCTGAAAGTATACAGGTGATAGGCGTCATCCTCCGGCTGATAGAAAAGCTCAACCCGGGCGAACTCGTTCCAAAACGAGAAGGGTTTTCCGGGATGCAGTTCGACAGGCCGGCCCAGCAGGTAACCGGGATCGAGCAGGTATTTGACGTCGCCGATCCGCGCCACCAGGGCGCAGTGGATATTGCGCCCGGCCCGCATGTGAGCCATCACCGGATAGCAGTCAATGCCGTTCTGGACGAGAATAGCCTGCAGGGTATAGGTCAGGGAGAAACAGGTCCCTCCCAGACCGTCCCGCAGATGATCCTCGACTACTTCATCGGGCAGCCGGATCTGCTGGGAACCATCCAAATGATCGCTCAGCTTGATGATCTTGCTGATGTTCTCGTAGGGATATTGAGAGAAGGCCGCGACGATCTTTTCCAGGAAATCCCGTCCCGGGGTGCTCTTTTTCAGGCCGGCGGCCCTCATGAAGGCCATCGGGCCATCCATATGCGCGCGCGGATCGAGCATCATTGCCCTGCCTTCTGCCATTTGGATTCCTCTACTAGCTACTTGCTGCTCACGGCCGACTGCTCACGGCCGACAGGCGTTTTACGAACACAAAGACCGTCTCAGGTTTCAATGATCCTGACATGCACCGCCCGGTCGCCCTTGGTCTCCCTGCGCATGTCGAAGCCCACTCTTTGCCCTTCCTGCAGCCGCTTCTCCTTCACTCTGGGATCCAGATCGCTGACGTGGACGAACAGGTCCTCGTCGTCGTCGGAGAGGATAAAGCCGAACCCTTTGTGTTCATCCCACATGCGAACCGTGCCGTATTTCATCTGAGATCACCGCCTTGATGAATATTATAGGCCATGGCCGATCACTACGAAGAACATGCAGCGATCGAGGACGCCCCTTTATCTATCGAGAAAATCTCCCATCTGACCGCTTGTTCCTCCCATCTTTTCCCATCTTGCCTGAAATCCAGCCGTCGCTGGCCTCAGGGTGGGCGTCGATGGCTGGAATATAGGGTTTGATGTCCAGCAACGGAGTGCCATCGAGCATGTCCACCCCGGCGATGTCCAGACGATTATCCTGGCGCCGGATCAACTGTACCACGGTCATCCCGACGGGATTGGGCCGTTTCGGCGCCCGGATGGAGAACAGCCCCCGCGGCGTCTCCTCCAGGAAAGGTCTGGCGACCAGGCGATATCCCTCGCTGCGGTGAAAAACATACAGCAGGATTATATGCGAGAATCCCTCTACGTCCCGGAGCCCATCGGCATATTCCGGGAACACATCGATCCATCCCCTGGTCTCCGGAGCCAGGGCTCCCTGAATGGGCATGCCCTCCTGCATCTTGAACGGCGTGTGGATGATCCCGATGCTACGGAAGGTATAGAGGTCGCCCCTTTTTTTGGTCATATTCGATCTCTCCCCTATGGATGATTCTGATTAAGCCCAAAATAGCCCGCTTTATTCAACCTGTCAAGGGAAAAGCTCCCGGCCCGATCGCCTTACTGCAGAAGCATATTATCCTTGCGTCAGGTCGATGGTTGTGGCTATCTTTCCGCCGAATCGTGCAAAACACTTCATCGATCTGGAGGAAATCTCAATGAAAAAACTCACCCCCGGGATTTTTTTCAAGAAGCTTATCAGGATCCTGCGCAACCGCCCTCAGATCCCCGCATCCCTTCGGGACAATCAACTGCTGCAGACCATCCTCAAACGGCGCAGCATTCGTTCCTTTACCAAACGCCAGATCCCCGAGGATGTCTGGGCGGCCGTTTTAGAGGCCGGACGGGTGGCGCCTTCGACCGTCAACCTGCAGACCTGGACATTCATCACCTTCACTCCGGAACAATGGCGTCAGACTTTTAACCGTCCCCTGCCCTTCAGCGGCCAGAGAGCCATCATCATCTTCGGAGACGTTCACCGGAATCAAAAAGTCATCGATATCTTTCCCAGCAGTCCATTGGTGGAATATACCGTGGCCACCATGAACGCTTCGCTGGCCGCCATGAATATGAACATCGCCGCCGAGTCGCTGGGTGTCCGTTCGGTGATGCTTTCAGAAACGGGTCAGAGCGGATTTTTCCACGCGCACTATTTAAAAGACACCCTTGCCCTTCCGCCCGGGGTGTATCCTCTGATGACGATCGTGTTCGGGTATGCCAAGATCCCTTTCGCTCCCATGCCGCCCAGGATGCCCCTCGGCCAGATCTGCGGTCAAGCCCATTATCCTCAGGACGATCAAAAGATCCTGGAGGACTGGCTCCTGGAGATGAAGGCCGGCTTCAAGGCCGCCCGTCCGATGTGGTCCTTCGAGGGGCAACTGCGCTATTACCGTGAAAATATCATGCGAGCGGAGAAGGAGTTAAGATCGCTGATCTATCATCAAGACCATGAGGGTCTCAACGATAACAGCGATTCATCGTGAACCGCACCACTGCAATTTATCACAGTATATATAGCGTCAGGGGCGGGTTTACGACCCGCCCCTGCAATTTCAATCTCCTGCTTCGATGTTTTCAACGATACATTTTCTTCTCGAACTCCACACGCTCTCTATCTCGCCCCGATAGTCGCCGCCTGACGTTTCTTCCCGATTCCTATTGAGGATCGTTCGACTCCACCGTGCCGGCGGGCCCCTCCTCCGTTTTCTCGCGATGGACAATCCACAGCAGCCGGCCGCGCACCCAGGCGGCGAAGGCATCGGTGTAGGTATAGATCACCGGAATAATAATCAGGGTCAGCAGCGTGGACACCGTCAGACCGCCGATGACGGCCACGGCCATGGGAGCTCTGACTTCCGATCCCTCGCCGACGCCGATAGCCAGCGGAGTCAATCCCAGAATGGTGGTCAGGGCGGTCAGCAGAATGGGCCGCAGGCGGACACTCCCGGCTTTGATCAGGGCCTCCCGGCAGCTCAGGCCGCCCTGTTGTCCGCGGCGGACGTAATCCAGCAAAACGATGGCGTTATTCACCACGATGCCCACCAGCATGACGACACCGATCATGGCATTGACCGTGATGGTCATGCCCGTAATCAGGTGAGCGATGAACAGGGCGATCAGGGCGCCGGTGATGGCGAAGGGGATGGAAAACATGATGGTAAAGGGATGCATGAAGGACTCGAACAGGGCCGCCATGATCATGTACACCAGCAAAGCGGCAAACAGAAAATCGATGATCAGATCCTGCATCGATTCCCGGAGATCCTCATCCTCGCCGGTATATCCCAGCAGATAGCCATCGGGCAGCCGCAGACCGGAAAGATCCCGGCGTACATCGGCCATGGTGCTGCGCAGGTCTCTTCCGCCGATGTCACCGCCCACCCAGGCAACGCGCATCTGATTCTCGCGAAACAGTTTATCTGCGGATTGCCCGTACTGTATAACGGCCACCTGCCGCAGCGGCAGGTCGAATCCCAGCGGGGAGCGGATCATCACGTTTCCCAGCTCCTCGATCTCGTCCCGCTGGTTCTCCTTCAGCCATACTCGTATGTCAATCTCGGTACCGTACTTCTCCACCCGCGTGGCCACCTTGCCCATCAGGGCCGTCTGAACGGTCTGGCCGATCTGTAAGGCGCCCAGCCCGAGATTAGCCGCCTTCTCGCGGTCGATCAGCCAGCTGATCTCCGGATGTGCTTCCTCGATGCTGCTGCTGGTTCCCTTAATGCCCGGAACACGGCTCAGCCGGTCCTCGATCTGTCCGGCCAGATCCTTGAGCACCTCGTATTCGTGACCGCTGATCTTGATCTCCACATCGCCATAAGTGCTGCTCTGCATCTGGTTCATGGCGGCCACCTGAAACGTGCCTCCACTCCAGTGCTTCAGAGTGTCGCGCAGGGTGTTGACCACCCCCATGGTGGTCACATCTCTCTTGTCCAGGTCCACCAGACGGATCATCATGGTACCCACGTTGGGCACCCGGTCGGTGGTCACGTCCCCGGCCTCACCGCCCATGTCGAAGACCGTCTCGACGTACGGTAATTCCATAAGATATTCCGACAGGCCGCCGATCACGTCCATGGTCTCCTCCAGCGGGGACCCGGCCGGCAGGGTAACATAGATCTGGAACAGCCCGCTGTCGGAGTCGGGCATGAAATTGGCGCCGATGACCGGGATCAGCAGGAGGGAGACCAGGAACAGGAGCCCGGCCAGCAGCAGGGTGCGGATGCGGTGGCGCAGCGCGGTATTCAGTACTCGTAGATACAGCCGCCGTATCGGCTCGATGAAGCTCTGGGCTTTCACGATCCTGGCGGTGGCCTTCTGATTGAGCAGCTTGGCGGAGATCATCGGCACCAGCGTAAGCGCCACCACCAGGCTGGCCGTCAGAGAAAACGTGATGCTGGCCGCCAGCTGGCCGAAGAAGATCTTGACCACGCCCTGGGTGAACAAGATGGGAATGAAGATAACCATGGTGGTCAGCGTCGAGGCGGTAATGGCCATGGCCACCTGGGCGGCGCCTTTTCGGGAGGCCGTATCGCGATCCTCGCCGTCCTGCAGCCGCCGGTAGATATTCTCCAGGACCACGATGGAATTATCCACCAGCATGCCGACCCCGATGGCCAGACCGCCCAGAGAGATGATATTAATCGAGATGTCCAGGAAATACAGTGGAAAGAAGGTGATCATCACCGAAATCGGTATGGCCGTTCCGATAATGAATGAAGCCCGGTAGCTGCGCAGGAACAGAAACAACACCAGCACGGCCAGGATGGCGCCGAACAGGGCGGCATCCCTCACATTCTTCACCGACTGCTCGATATACTCGGCCGAGTCGAACAGCTCGCTCATGCCCACATCCGATGGAAGCCGCCGGCCGATCTCGGCCAGCTCTTTGCGCACCTTCTGGGAGACCTGTACGGTGTTGGCATCGGACTGCTTCATGACGGCAATAACGGTGCTGTTCTTCCCCTGCATCCGGGCGAAGGCGGTTTCCTCGACCGGGGCATAGATCACCGTAGCCACATCGCGAAGCCGAACCGGTTTGCCCCTGGCTATGGTGACCACCACGTTCTTAATATCCTCGAGGTCCTCGAATTCACCCCGCGAGGTGACCTGATAATCCCGCCCCCCCTCCACGATGTGGCCCGAGCTGACATCCAGATTCTCGGCCCGGAGCTGCTGAACCAACTGGTCCAGGGACAGTCCCACGCCAACCAGTTTTTTCTGATCGACCAGCACGGAGATTTCCCGGAATCCCCCACCCCACACCAGTACCGATCCCACGCCATCAAGCTGTTCCAGATATGGTTGCACCAGATCCTCAGCCATCTTGCGGAGCTCGCGCATGGACCTTTTTTCGCTGTTGAATCCATACACGGACACCGGGATGCCGGTGGGATCGTATTTCAACAGCATAGGATTTTCCATCCCCTCGGGAAGGAAATCCTCTTTGTACTGCTCGATCATCTCGCGGATATCGGTCATGGCTTGATCGAGGTCCGTGCCCCACTCGAACTCCATCTGCATGGAGCAGTTGCCCTGCCGGGAGGTCGAGCTCACGTTCTTGATGCCGGCGGCACGGCTGACGGCCATCTCCAGGGGTTTGGTAACCAGCTTCTCGACCTCTTCGGGTCCCACCCCGGGATAATTCGCCGAGAGAAAGATGACCGGCATTTCGATATCTGGAATCAGCTCGACGGGCAGTTTCCTCAGAGAAACCAGCCCCAGAGCCACGAATACCATGATGATCATGGTGATGGCTACCGGTCTCTTGACGGAAAAATCTGATAGGAACATCTTCGCCCCTCGCTTGGCGTGTCTATAGCCCTGCGGCCGAGAACGATACTCGCTCGCCCTCTTTCAGGCCGAACTGGCCCTCAACGATAACCCGATCCTGAACAGTCAGGCCCTCACGTATCTCTATGTGGCCATCCTGCACCGTCCCGGAGATAACCTCCCGCTTGACGGCCTGGCTGTCCTTCACCACGAAGACATACTCCAGCCCCATATCTCTGATGACGGCTTTCTGGGGGACGGTGAGAACGGCCTGGCGCCGATCCACGACCAGATCGATGTCGGTCAGCATGCCCGGCTTGAGGAGACCTTCGGAATTCGCCGCCGAGATCTCCACTTCCAGGGTCCGGCTGTGACGATCGATGTCCAGTCCGACCCGCGTGACCGTTCCTCGAAATATACGATCCGAATAGGTTTCTACATTTATCCGAGCCTCCTGTCCCACGGTCACTCGCGGCACCTCCGATTCCGGAATGCCGATGATGGCCTTCACCGTATCTATCTTGACCAGCCGGTAGACCGCGGGTCCGCCCATCATAGCGTTAAAATATTCGCCCACCTCGCCGTTCTTCTCCGCCACCGAACCGCTGAAAGGAGCGATCACGGTGCTGTTCTTGAGCGCCTCTTGAGCCATCACATAGCCTGCCCGGGCGACCTTGGCGGCCACTCGGGCTGATTCCAGACGGTCATCGGAGACGATCTCCTGGGTATGGAGACGTTCGATCCGGTCGAGGTCGGCCTGAGCTTTCTGGTCAGCCGCCTCGGCCTGTTCCAGTTGAGCGCGGATCTCCTCCTGCTGCAGGCGCGCCATGACCGCACCTTTCCTGACCCTTTCCCCCACCTGGTAGTTGAAAGCGGCGATACGCCCACTGTAGTTAAAATCCAGCCTGGCCTCTTTGTCGGCCCGCAGCTCGCCGATAAATTGGAGCACATCCTCGACCTCGGTCTGCACCGGCCGGGTGACCTGAACGGAGATCTCCTCCCGGGCATCCTGTTCCTGTCCCCGTGGACCACAGCCATGAACCATGGCCGCCAGCATCAGTAACAGTATCGGATATGATCGAATACGATTCATGCTCGTTTTCTCCCTGGTTATCAATCCGGTTCGAAGATTCCACCCATCAAATGATCCAGCTTCGCTTGTGCCACATACATCTGGTATCGGGTCCTGGCGTCGTTGACCCGTGCCTCGGTCAGGGTCAACTGGGCGTCGATCTCATCGACCTGAGAGGATAGTCCCTCCCGGTAGCTGGCTGTCGTCACCCGGTAGTTCTCTTCAGCGCTGGCCAGGGCCTCCCCGGCGAATTCCAGCCCCTGACGAGCCTCTTCCATTTCCAGGTAAGCCCCGGTAACCTGAAGGACCAGCGCGTCCCGGTAGGATTCCAGCTCGTACTGCATCTGACGGTGGCTGGCTTTGCTCTGCTGATACCGGGCCAGATGACGTCCGCTGGTGAAAATATCCCAGTTGGCCACCCCCATGACCATCCAGAAATCGTTGTCCGGATCGAACCGATAGGCATCCTCATGCCAGCCATAGTCGAAAACCAGGTTCACCTTGGGCAGAAAACCGCTGCGGGAGAGGTGGAGCGATTTCCCGGCTGCCCGGACGTGTTCCTGAAAACTCATCAGGCCGGGATTACGTTCCTTGGCCCGTTGAAGATAGTCCTCCAGCGAGAGGTCCAGTGTATGAAACTCTCCGGGCTCCTCCACCAGAACCGCCTCATCAAGATCCCGGGCCAGCAGACTGTTTAACGATCTGTGAAGCATCTTCAGGGCATTCTCGGCCCGAAGCCGGTCCTGCAGTGTAGAGCTGAGCAGAACATCGGCCCGGAGGGTCTCGGCCCGTTCGACCAGCCCGGCGTTATAGAGCGCCCGGGCGATGCGGACATGTTCCCGTGAGAGGTCGACGGCCTCCTCCATGGCCTGGAGCATCTTCTCCGCCTCAAGGATCCCATAATAGGTTTCCTGTACCCGCAGAGCGATCTCGTTGCGCTTGGCCTGAAGCTCATGTCTCACGGCACGCCTCTCCGCCCGAGCCATGCCCAACTGCCCCCACAGGGCGCCCCCTTGAAAGATAGGCTGAACCACCTCTACTTTGGTATCATGGGACTCTTCCTCGATGAAACCCGTCTTTATGCTGGCCTCGTAGAGGATCTCCCCGGTGGTCAGGTCGGCCCTGGTGGCGATGGGAAAATCAAACGTCCGGCCGCCCTCGGCTCTGGTGTAGGTGCTCGACAGGCTGACGGACGGAAGAAAATTGCCCGCCGATTCCATCAGGCCGTAGCCGGCGACCCGCTCCTTTTGCTCCAGGGCGCGGATTTCCCCGTTCCCCTCCAGAGCGATCTCGATGCTCTCCTGTAAGGTCAACCCTCCGGCCGAGGTCCATCCCGATAGTATCGTTAAGAAACATGCCAACGGCAACCATAGGGTGTTGTGTCGTTTCAACGCAGACCTCTCTTTCTCCGTGGCGGAATATCATTTCTTCGTTTCACGACTGGTCTTTCTCTCTCTCCTGCGGCTTGATCAGGTTGCTCCAGGTCTTCCCTCGTTTCATGTTTTCATGCAGGTGTTCGAGATGCTCGATCTCCAGCCGGATGTGTTCCAGTCCGTTCCTGATCAGGTACAACCAGTTGAACGGTATCTTCCCCTGGTAGGCTGTCAGGTCTTTATGCAAACGTTCGGCGTGCTTTTGCAATATATCCACCTTCTCCGCCAGACAGGCTTCGACCTTCTCTTTCTGGAGACCGTACATGAAAGCGATGCCGACCGAAAAGTTGTCTTCGGGAGTCTTTTCAGAGACCAGAGCCTTCTCCACCAGACGGGCCAGCTGTCGTTCCCCCTTGGGCGTGAGCTGAAAGACTGTCCGTTCGGGCATCTTGCCGACCTTTTCGTGATGGGCGGTGATGCAGCCCCTGTCTTCCAGCCGGTTCAGCGTATAGTAGATCGACGCCAGGCTCACGCGGGCCCAGTGATTCAGTTCCCGAAGTTCGATCTGGTGTTTGATCTGGTAGCCATACATGGGCTGCTCTTTGAGGAGACCCAGCACGACCAGGTCGTTTTTGGTCATCTCTCCTCCCGGAGGATACACGATCAAAGCATTCTATTTATTAAGATACTATTATAATCCAGAATAGTCTCATATAAAATAGTAAGCCTTCTTCTTCCGGTCAAGCGATATTTCCTCCGCCCGGCCGATTTTTTCCTCTTCTCAAGATTCCTGCCCGCTCAGAGAGCTGCGCAGACCCGATCTCATACGGTGATAAAAAAGGGGAGCCATGCTCAACGGCTCCCCGATTTCACAGCGTTGATCGGTTTCAGCGTCAGCCCGAGCTTATCGTCTCCGGGGTTTCATTCACCTTTCGGAAGGACAGTTTCTGTCCCTGGCCATCGACATCCACCTTCACTTCATCGCCCTCCCGGTATCGTCCCTCCAGCATCTCCATGGCCAGGGGATCTTCGATGCGTCGCTGGATCACACGCTTCAACGGGCGTGCGCCGAAGTTGGGATCATAACCCTCTTTGGCCACCAGAGCCCTCGCCGCCGGGGTAAGCTGTATCTTGATTTTCCTCTCGGCCAGCCTGTCTTGCAGGTGATTCACCTGAATCGCCACGATCTTCTCAATCTGTTTTTCGCTCAGGGTATGGAAGATAATCAGCTCATCTATGCGGTTGAGAAATTCCGGCCGAAATTTATCCCTCAATGCCTCGGCAATGCGCTGGCGCATCTCATTCTCATCCTTGGCGCCCAGATCGCGTATCCATTGACTGCCCACATTGGAAGTCATGATCACCACGGTATTCTTGAAATTGACCGTTCTTCCCTGACCGTCCGTCAGCCGGCCGTCATCCATGATCTGCAGCAGAAGATTGAACACATCTCCATGGGCTTTCTCGATCTCATCGAACAGAATGACCGAGTAGGGCCGGCGGCGGACCGCCTCGGTGAGATACCCTCCCTCTTCGTATCCCACATATCCGGGAGGCGCCCCGATCAGCCGGGCGACGCTGTGCCGCTCCTGGAATTCGGACATATCCACCCGGACCATGGCGTTCTCGTCGTCGAAAAGAAATTCGGCTAAGGCCCTGGCCAGCTCGGTTTTGCCCACTCCGGTGGGTCCCATAAAAATAAAGGACCCGATGGGACGGCCGGGATCACCCAGCCCTGCTCTGGCTCGACGCACGGCGTTGGATACGGCGACGATGGCCTCATCCTGTCCGATGACCCGCTCCCTGAGTCGCTGCTCCATTTTGACCAGTTTCTGAACTTCCCCCTCCAGCATTCGTGAGACGGGAATGCCGGTCCATTGGGAAACCACCTCGGCGATGTCCTCCTCGTTGATCTCATCTTTCAGCATCCCGCCGTCGGTCTGCAGGGAACGGAGTTTTTCATCGACCTCCTTGAGCTCCTTCTCGAGCTGGGCCAGACGGCCGTATTTCAACTCGGAAGCTTGACCTAAGTCCCCGCGACGCTCTGCATCCTGTTCCTCTATCTTGGCGCTTTCGATCTTTTCCTTAATCTCTCCCATCCGGGCGATGACGTTCTTCTCCGCCTGCCATTGGGTCTTCATTCGGCTGCTCTTCTCGCGTAGTTCGGCCTGCTCCGCTTCCAATTTCTGAAGCCTGGATTTGGCCTCTTTGTCTTTTTCCTTTTTCAAAGCCCTTCGCTCGATCTCCAGCTGTTTTATGCGACGCTCGACAGTGTCCAGCTCTACAGGCATGCTGTCGATCTCAATACGCAGCCGCGAGGCCGCCTCGTCGATCAAATCTACGGCTTTGTCCGGCAGGAATCTCTCCGATATATAACGATGCGACAGCGTAGCAGCGGCTACCAGAGCGGCATCGGTGATATGAACGCCGTGATGGACCTCGTAGCGCTCCTTCAGGCCGCGCAGGATGGCGACGGTATCCTCCACCGATGGCTCTTCCACGTAAATGGGCTGGAATCTCCTCTCGAATGCGGCATCCTTCTCGATGTATTTTCGATACTCGTTCAGTGTGGTCGCGCCCACGGTACGCAGCTCTCCCCGGGCCAAAGCCGGCTTCAGCATATTCGAAGCATCGACGGCTCCCTCCGCTCCTCCGGCTCCGACCAGCGTATGCAGTTCATCGATGAATAGAATGATCCCGCCCTGAGCGGCGATGATCTCTTTCAGAACAGCCTTGAGACGATCCTCGAACTCTCCGCGGAATTTCGCTCCGGCCACCAGAGCGCCGACGTCCAGGGCCACCAGCCGCTTGTTCTTCAGCGATTCGGGCACGTCCCCATCGACGATCCTCTGGGCCAGTCCTTCCACGATGGCCGTTTTCCCGACGCCGGCATCTCCGATGAGTACCGGATTGTTTTTCGTTCGCCTGGAAAGTACCTGCATGATCCTGCGGATCTCAGTATCCCGCCCGATGACGGGATCCAATTTTCCGCTGCGCGCCAGATCGGTCAGGTCCCGGCTGAAACGATTGAGAGCCTGGTATTTCTCTTCCGGGTTCTGATCGGTAACCCGATGTGTTCCGCGGATATCCACCAAAGCCTTGAGGATGGCATGTTGAGTGATACCCTGCTGACTGAGCATTTGGCCGACCTGCCCCTCGGCCTGAGAGAGCGCAAGGAGCAAATGCTCCGTGCTGACATATTCATCCTTCATCTGCTCGGCTGACCGTAAAGAGAGATCCAGTATCTTTTGTAGCTGGGGTGAGAGATAGACCTGGCCCTGGCCGGCTCCGCTGACCCGGGGAAGGGCCTCGACGGCATTCTCAAGGCGGTCTCGAAGAACCGGAAGATCGACGCCCAGCTTTTGGAGTATGGGCGCCACCACCGCCTCCGGCTGCTGAAGAAGCGACAGAAACAGATGCTCCGGTTCCAGCTGCTGATGGCCATGGCCTTCGGCGATCGTTCTGGCTGACTGTATCGAGTCCTGAGCCTTAACGGTGAACTTATCGAGTCTCATGACCCTTCCTCCGAATCTCAAGTCAACGTCTTTGTTTCGATACCCATTGAAACAAATACCCGGCACCCGCAGAAAAGGGCAACACGCCGTGTTGCCCTTTAAATACCGGATCACTTGAGGACTGTGCCCCCTATTTTTTCTCAGAGGTCTTTTTCGATCGTTTTTTCTTTTTAGGCTGATCATCGGCAGATGCCGGCTGGGTCTCTTTGCTCTTGGTATCGGCGGCTTTTACCTTGGGCTGAGCCTTGGCGTTCGTCTTGGCCTTGGCTTTCGTCTTCTTCACGGCTGCCTTTTTTTTCTTCGATTCGGCGGATGTATCGGAAGATTTTTTCGCACCCTTCTTGGTCTCCGATTTGGTCTCGTCCAGGAGCTCAAGAAGCACCATGGGAGCGCAATCACCTAACCTGGGATCCAGTTTTGTGATCCGGGTGTACCCGCCCTGTCGATCTTGAAAACGTGGACCGATCTCATCGAAAAGCCGTTTGACGACCTCCCGATCACGGATAACTCGCAACGTCTGTCGCCGGGCGTGAAGATCTCCCTTCTTGGCGAAGGTGACCATTCTTTCAGCCAGGCGACGTCCTTCCTTCGCCTTGGCCTCGGTCGTCCGAATGCGCCCGTTTCGAAGCAGTGCCGTAACCAGGTTCGAGAGCATGGCCCGGCGATGGCTGGTACTGCGTCCGAGGTGTTTCTTTTTAATGTTATGTCTCATCAGAATGCTCGTCCAAGAAAGATGGTGGGGAAGATCACATGCCGTCGAGATAGGAATCCTTATATCTCTGTACATCCATCCCGAAATGGAGACCCAGTTTCTCAAGTATTTCCTGAAGTTCCGACAGTGATTTGCGTCCAAAGTTACGATATTTGAGCATATCGGCTTCTGATTTCTGTACCAGATCTTCCAGGGTCTTAATATCGGCGGCCTTCAGGCAGTTGCTGGACCGCACGGAAAGCTCCAACTCATCGACCTTCATTTTCAGAAGATTCCGTATCCGGATGGTCTCCTCATCGACCTCCTCTTCCGGAGCCAACTCCGGTTCCTTCTCGAAAGTGATGAACAATTGGAGATGATCTTTGAGGATCTTGGCCGCAAAATTCAAAGCGTTCAGCGGGCTCAAACTGGCATCGGTGGTAATTTCCAAAATGAGCTTGTCGTAGTCTGTCCGCCGCCCCACGCGGGTATTATCGACCGTATAATTGACCTTGGTGACCGGTGTAAAGATGGAATCTATGGGTATGGTTCCCAGCGGTTGATCGGTCCTTTTATTCTGTTCGTTGGTCACATACCCCCGGCCGCATCCGATGTCGATGTCGATATGTACCTTGCTGTTCTCCGTCAGGGTGAACAGATGATGGTCGGGATTGAGGATCTCGATGTCCGCATCGGTCTGAATGTCTCCAGCCTTTATCTCACCCTTCTTATCCACATCCATGACCACACGTTTGTAACGATCGGCATGGAGCTTCATGCGGATCTCTTTAAAATTGAGGACAATCTCGGTGACATCCTCGACCACGCCGGGAATAGTATCGAACTCATGCATGACCCCTTCGATGCGAATGGCCGTGACGGCCGCTCCCTGAAGGGCGGAGAGCAGAACCCGACGCAGAGCATTTCCCAGGGTCACACCGAATCCCTGCTCCAGGGGCTCGATGATGAACTGGCCCTTCGTCTCCGTGGCGGTTTCTTCATTCAGCTCCACGCCTTTCGGCATCTGAAGACTTCTCCATATCATGCGATTAACGCCCCCTAGTTCTTCTGGCGGCCCCTTCGGATCCCGTCGATAACTGTGAGAAAAAGGGCCTGGTCAAAGATCTACTTAGAATAGAGCACGACGATTAACTGTTCATCGATCGGCAAGGCGATGTCTTCTCGGGTGGGGAGCTGTAGCACCTCTCCCTGAAGTTTGACCTTGTCGATTCGCAGCCACGGTAATTCCGGCCGCCGGCCTGCATCCTTGAGAGAATCATGTATCATGGCTAAATTGCGGCTTTTCTCGCAAATCGCAATGATGTCGCCGGTGCTGGCCAGAAAGGAGGGAATGTTCACATTGCGGCCGTCAACCTGAACGTGGCCATGCCGGATCAACTGACGAGCGGCCTTTCTGGAGGGTGCAAACCCAAGGCGATAGACGACGTTGTCGAGCCTTCTCTCCAGCAGGCGGAGGAGGTTCTCTCCCGTAATGCCCTTCTCCCTGGTGGCCTTCTCATAATAGCCTCGGAACTGTCTCTCCATGATGCCATAGGTGCGGCGGGCCTTCTGTTTCTCCCTCAGCTGCAGACCATAATCGGAGACCTTCCGGCGCATCCGCCGGCTGCGTTGACCGGGCGCATAATCCCTCCTCTCGAAGGAACATTTATCGGAAAAACACCGCCGGCCTTTCAGAAACAGTTTGGCCCCTTCTCGACGACACAGTCGGCAATTCGCGGCTGTGTACCTGGCCATATTTCCTCCTTACTGAGTCAAACCTCTGATAGCAACTTTTTCAAACACGCCGGCGCTTTGGCGGGCGACAGCCGTTATGCGGGATCGGGGTGACATCTTTGATGGCCTCGATTTCCAGGCCGGCAGCCTGCAGGGATCGAATGGCTGCTTCCCGTCCGGACCCCGGCCCCTTTACCCAGATCTCAACCTTCCTCAATCCCAGATCCATAGCCTGTTTTGCAGCGGCCTCGGCGGCTAACTGAGCGGCAAAGGGAGTGCTTTTTCGAGATCCCTTGTAACCGATGGTCCCCGATGAAGACCATGAGATCACGTTTCCCTTCTTATCCGTCAGGGTCACCAGCGTATTATTGAAAGTGGCCTTGATGTGAGCGACGCCAAAGGCATCCACCTTCTCTTTGCGCTTTGCCGTCTTTCTCCTTTGAGCCAATGAAATACCTCCCGGAAAAATGTACCGACATTCCTGTGAAAGGCTTTATTTCTTGCGCTTCGCACCGATGGTCCGCCTCGGGCCCTTTCGCGTCCGGGCGTTGGTACTGGTACGCTGCCCGCGAACCGGGAGCCCTCGGCGATGCCGGAGACCACGATAACATCCAATCTCCATCAGACGCTTGATATTCATGGCCACCTCACCCCGGAGACTCCCCTCCACTTTGAAGTCCGACTCGATCTTGGACCTGAGCAGGGCGACTTCCTCCTCGGTCAGCTTGTGAACGCGAGTCTCTGGGTTTACACCGGTGGTCTTCAATATCTTTCTCGCTGAGGACTGGCCGATTCCGTAAATATAGGTGAGCGCGACCTCCACCCGCTTGTTTTTTGGCAAATCAACGCCGGCTATTCTCGCCAAGCCTACCTCCTTGCTGGCGCAAACAATCAGCCCAGTTTTTAACCCTGTCTTTGTTTGTGACGGGGATTCCGGCAGATGACGTACAGAACACCTTTCCGCCGAACGAGCTTACAATGCTCACAGATTTTTTTTACTGACGCCCGTACCTTCATATTCAACACTCCCTTGCCGAATCAGAGAACGGCTCCTCCAGATGGCGGCGCGGCCCTATTTATAGCGATAGACGATCCGGCCGCGAGTCAGATCATAGGGAGAAAGTTCTACGGTTACTCTGTCTCCGGGCAAAATTTTGATGAAGTGCATCCGCATTTTACCCGAGATGTGGGCCAGAATGCGATGACCGTTTTCCAATTCCACCCGGAACATGGCGTTGGGGAGCTGTTCCACCACTACGCCCTCGGCCTGTACCGTTTCCTCTTTCGCCATGATGCTATACCTCTGTGAAAATGACCGGGCCATGCTCCGTAATGCCGATGGTATGCTCGTAATGCGCGGCCAGGGAACCATCGGCAGTCACTACCGTCCAGTTATCCTTCAGCGTCCGGACGGAGTAATGGCCTGCCGTAATCATCGGCTCGATGGCCAAAACCATTCCTGCTTGAAGACGGGGTCCCCTGCCCGGTTGGCCGAAATTTGGGATCTGGGGATCCTCGTGCATCTGCTGCCCGATGCCATGCCCCACCAGATCCCTCACAACGCCGTACCCACGCTTTTCCGTGACGGCTTGTACGGCGTGAGAGATGTCAGAGAGCCTGTTTCCAGCGACGGCCATCTGAATGCCGGCCAGGAGAGCTTTCCGGCAGGTCTCCATGAGATCCTGTGCCCTGGTGTCAATCGACCCGATCCCGAAAGTGATGGCACCATCGCCGAAAAAAGATTCTTTTTCTACACCGACATCGACGCTGACGATATCGCCCTGTTTCAGGCGACGGGTTCCCGGTATGCCGTGCACCACCTCTTCATTGATGGAAACGCAACTGCTGGCCGGAAATCCGCAGAAACCTTTAAATGCCGGACGACCACCCTGGCGAATGATGAAGTCCTCGATGAGTTCGTTCAATTCGGCTGTGGTTACTCCCTCGCGGGAGCGCTTCTTCGAGAGCTGCAGAGCTTGAGCGACGATGCGGCTACTTTCCCGGATCATCTGCATTTCGCCTGAGGTCTTGAGAGGGATCATCGGCAAGCATCTCAGTCCCGAAAGGTTCAGCGGTCCGTTCCGGACTCCAGAGCCTTCACGATGGCGTCGTTGACCTCCTCAACGCCCTGTTCGGCGTCGAAGGTTAACAGGTTGCCCTTTTCGCCGTAATACGCTTCCAGAGGCTCTGTCTGGCGATGATAGACCTCCAGGCGCTGGACAATGGTTTCCTCTCGATCATCCTCGCGCTGGATCAACTGGCCGCCGCAACGATCACATACACCCTCAGCCTGCGGTGGTTTGGTCACTAAATTATAATCGGCCCCGCATTGCGAACACAACCGCCGGCTGGAAAGTCGTTGAAGAACGCTTTGGTCGCTGATTTGAAGCTGCAGCACGGATTCGAGAGTCTTTTTCTCTTTTTGTAAAAGATCGTCGAGCATCTCCGCCTGGGCAATGGTTCTGGGAAATCCGTCCAGAATGAATCCCGCCTGGCAATCGTTCTGAGAAAGCCTGTTCATGACCAGCCGCACCATGATCTCATCGGGAACCAGCAATCCTTTCTCCATAAACTGCCTGGCCTGCTGTCCCAATTCGGTTCCGGCTGCGGCCGCCTGACGGAGAATCTCGCCGGTCGATATCTGAACGATACCGAAATGTTCGGCAATCTTCTTGCTCTGTACTCCCTTGCCAGAACCCGGAGGTCCCAGAATGATCAGCCTCAAAGGTATCCTCCAGGCCTGCAGATGCTACCGCCGCGGTTTGATTTTTCCCCGCTTCAAAAAGCCATCGTAATGTCTCATCAGCAGATGCGATTCGATCTGCTGCAAGGTCTCCAGAGCCACACCCACCACAATGATAAGAGAGGTGCCTCCGAAATAGAACTGGATATTGGCCGTTCGAGTCATCATCAGGGGCATCACGGCGATAAGGGCAAAAAAGAAGGCTCCGGGCAGGGTGATCCGGGTCATCACCCGATCGATGTATTCAGCCGTCTTTCGGCCCGGCCTCACTCCGGGGATAAAGCCCCCATATTTACGCATGTTATCGGCCATGTCCACGGGATTGATGACGATGGCGGTGTAGAAGTAAGCGAAGAAAATGATCAGCAGCCCGAAGACCAGCATGTAGAGGATGCTCGTGGGAGAGAACCACTGCCCGATCGTTTGCATGACGGCGCTTCCGGGAAAAAATGTGGTCACGGTCCGGGGAGCCATCATGATGGAAGAGGCAAAGATGATCGGGATGACGCCGGCGGAATTCACGCTCAGGGGAATATGCGTGCTCTGCCCCCCATACATCTTCCGGCCGACCACCCTCTTGGCGTATTGCACCGGCACTCGGCGCCGCCCCTGGGTCATGTAGACAACCGCGGCAATAGCCACGACGATGAAGACCAGCAGCAGGAGTTCCGGGAAGGGATGCTTGGTTCCGGCAATAACCTGGCGGACCTCATTGAGAAGACCGCTCGGCAGGCGTGCGACGATGCCCACGAAGATGATCAGGGAGATCCCGTTGCCGATCCCCCGCTCGGTGATCTGCTCGCCCAGCCACATGATGAAAATCGTTCCCGAGCAGAGGGTCAGCATGGTCAGCAGGCGAAAGCCCATCCCCGGAAAGATGACGATGCTTCCCCCCGCCTGGGTGGTCAGGCTTTCCAGGAACACACTGATGCCATAGGCCTGCAGAGCGGAGATGGCCACGGTCCCATATCGTGTGTACTGAGTGATCTTCCGTCGCCCTTCCTCGCCCTCTTTCTGCAGCTTCTGAAAATAGGGGATCACCGAGCCCAGCAGCTGAAGGATAATCGAGGCGCTGATGTAGGGCATGATCCCCAGGCCGAAGATGGTCATTTTCTTGAAGGCGCCGCCCACGAACATATCGTACAGCCCGAAGATGGTGCCTCGGGCCTGAGAGAAATATTCTCCCAGGGCTGCGGAGTCGATCCCCGGCGTGGGCACGTGGCCGCCGACCCGATAGATGAAGATAATGGCCAGGGTGAAAAGGATGCGCCTTCTCAACTCCGGGATCTTGAAAATGTTCTGGATGCTCTTGATCAAATTAGATGACCTCGTATTTTCCGCTCACCGATTGAATTTTCTCAATGGCCGTTTTACTGAATGCATGGGCACGAATATGCAACGGCTTGGATAGATCTCCCTGTCCCAGTATCTTCACCGGCATATTCTTCTTCCGAATCAGCCGTTTTTCCAGCAAGGCCTCCGGTGTGACCGGACCCTGCCATGAAATCCTGGCCAGATCTGACAGGTTGACGACCTGATAGGCGACTCGAAAGTGATTATGAAAACCGCGCTTGGGAACTCTCCGTTGCAGCGGCATCTGGCCGCCCTCGAACCAGGCGGGAATACTGGCTCCGGATCGGGATTTCTGGCCCTTCAATCCCCGGCAGGAATACCGCCCGTGCCCGGAACCGGTGCCCCGGCCCACTCTTTTCCTCTTCTTACGGGATTTCGAGGGAGGCGATATCTGATTCAGTCTCAATGAACTTGTCCTCTCCGTTTGCGTCTCAGGAGGCTGCCTAGACCTCTTCGACATTCACCAAATGACGCACCTTGGCGATCATTCCGCGTATTTGCGGGGTATCATTGTGAACGACGCTCTGGTGCATCCTGCGAATCCCCAGCGCCCGGACGGTCAGCTTCTGACCTTTCTGGCGACCGATGGCACTCCGTACCTGCGTAATCTTTACTTTTCCTGGCATGATGATCGATCCCCCACTACCCCGTTACATTCCCCGAATCGTCCTGCGATCGGGATGGCCCAGCGGATACCAGCTGCTGAATGATGGCCTGCGGTTCCATACCTCTTCGGATCGCCACATGCCTGGCATCCTCGAGCGACTTCAGTCCTTGCATGGTGGCTTTAACGACATTATGAGCATTAGAAGATCCCAGACATTTTGTTAAAATGTTCTTCACGCCGGCCGATTCGACGATGGCCCGAACCGGGCCGCCGGCGATGACCCCGGTTCCCGGGGAAGCTGGTTTCAACATCACCCGGGAAGCGCAAAAGCGTCCCACCACCTCATGAGGAATGGTGTCGTTGACAATGGGCACCCGGATCATACCCTTGCGGGCGGCCTCCGTGGCCTTCCTGATGGCCTCTGATACTTCGTTGGCCTTGCCCAGGCCGATGCCGACACGTCCCTGAGTATCTCCCACCGCCACCAGGGCATTGAAACCAAATCGACGACCACCCTTGACCACCTTGGCGACCCGGTTGACGTGGATGACACGCTCGACCAGTTCGAACTGCTCGGTCTCCATCTTCGCCGATCGGCCTCTTGATGATGGAGAACTTCGATCTCTCCTCTCACGGGCTCCCATCAGAACGTCAAACCTCCTTTCCTGGCTCCTTCGGCCAGGGCCTTCACACGACCGTGATACAGATAGGGTCCGCGATCGAAGACCACTTTATCCACGCCCTTTTCCTTGGCTTTTTGGGCCAGCAGCTGTCCGACCTCTTTACTGATGTCCACTTTTGTCTTTTTATCGGTCGATCCTTTTGTGATCTCCGGAGAATGTGCCGAAACCGTCACCAGCGTGTGCCCCTTGATGTCATCGATCAACTGAGCGTAAATACTCTTATTGCTGCGGAAGACGGTCAGACGCGGGCGATCACTGGTTCCCTGGAGTTTCCGTCTCACGCGCCACTTTCTGCGCTGCCGGGCTCGCACAATCAGCTTTTTGCCTCGATCCTGCATAATGGTCGTACTCCTGATGAACCTGTTTCCAAGATAATAGATGTCATCATATCCCTTGTTATTTCTTAGGCTCCCGCTTTTCCGGCCTTCCTGCGTACCGCTTCGCCCTGATAACGAATGCCTTTACCCTTATAAGGCTCCGGCGGACGGAAAGAACGGATTTTGGCAGCCACCTGTCCGACCAGCTGCTTATCGATTCCCCTGATGGTGATCAGGACGCCTTTGGCGCCGATCTCCACCTCAATTCCCTCGGGAGGCTGAAAAATGATCGGGTGCGAGAGTCCCAGTTGCAGAACCAAAGACCTTCCCTGCAGGTCGGCTCGATATCCAACGCCATTGACCTCCAGGATCTTCTGATGCCCCTCGGTGACACCGGTGACCATATTCGACAACAGGGTTCGCGTGAGACCATGGAGGGAACGAAACATCTTACTGTCCGAGGGCCGTTCCACCAGCAGGGCGCCATCATCCTTTTTGACGACCAGTTTGCGGTGAATAGACTGCTCCAGACGACCCTTGGGTCCCTCGATGGCAATCGTACCCGGTTCGACCTCAACCTTCACATCGGGGGGTATCGGTATGGGCATTCGTCCTATTCTCGACACCCACGTAACCTCCGTTTAAAACCAATGTCTGCAACCGACTACCAGATATAACACAACACTTCTCCACCGATACCATGCTGGCGGCATAGTTGATCGGTCATAAGGCCTCTCGAGGTGGAAATGATGGCCGTTCCAAGGCCGTTACGGACCCGGGGTATACGATGCTTGTCGGCATAAACGCGGCGCCCCGGACGGCTGATCCTTTTCAGACCCAGGATGGGGCCATTCTCTTCTTCATCATACTTCAGATAGATTCGCAGGACGCCCTGATATTCATCCTCGATATACTTGTAATTTCCGATGTACATCCCTTCCAGGAGAATCCGGGCGATCTCTCTCTTCACATTGGAAGCGGGAACATCCACCTTGCGGAATTTTTCCTTGTACCCATTGCGTATCCGGGTGAGCATATCCGCTATGGGATCGGTCATGGTCATAGGCTTCCTCCCGAAGCCAAAAAGATGATCGGATGCGGTGCCTGAATCTTACCAACTTGCCTTGGTCACACCGGGGATTTTGCCTTCGTTGGCGAGTTCTCTGAAGCAGATCCGGCATAATCCGAATTTCCTCAAGTATCCTCGCGGCCGACCACAACGCTGGCAGCGGTTATATTTCCGTACGGGAAATTTGGGCTTCCGCTTCGACTTCTCTATAAGCGACTTCTTGGCCACGAACCCTCCTTTACTGACCTCGAAACGGCATGCCCAAAAGTTTGAGCAGCTCCATACCCTCTTCATCGGTTTTGGCTGTGGTGACCACCGTAATATCCATTCCTCTGACCTTTTCCACGTTGTCATAATCGATCTCTGGAAAGACGATATGCTCGGTGAGTCCCAGGGTATAGTTTCCCCGCCCGTCGAATGACTTCGTGGGCACGCCGCGAAAATCGCGTATGCGGGGGATGGCCACATTGATCAGGCGATCGAAAAACTCATACATGCGTTCCCGGCGGAGTGTTACGCGGCACCCCACAGCCATTCCTTCCCGCAATTTAAAATTGGAGATGGATTTCTTCGCTCTCGTGATCGACGGTCGTTGTCCGACAATCTGAGAGAGATCTTTCACAGCAGCATCCAGCAGCTTCGGATTGGCCAGCGCATCGCCGGTTCCCATGTTGATGACGATCTTCTTCAATCTGGGTACCTGCATGTGATTTGTATATTTGAATTTCTTCGTCAGCTCAGGCATGCATTCTGTTGTGTATATTTCCTTCAAACGAGCCATGGCAGGTGTTCCTTATTGACAGATTCCCAAGAATGATCCTTCATCGACCGGATCATGTAAACATCTCACTGCATTTGCAGCAGTAACGAGCCCGCCGGCCATCGTTGAGCAGCTTCGTGCCCACCCGGACCCCCTGATCGCACTTGGCGCAATAGACCATGACATTACTGGCTCTGATGGCCCCTTCTTTCTCGACAATACCACCCTTCTGATTTCTCTGGGAAGGGCGGGTGTGCTTCTTGATGAAATGAACCCCTTCGACGATGATTTTTCCGGACGAAGGATCAACCTTCAGCACCTTTCCCGTTTTACCGCGGTCATTGCCGGAAACGACGATCACCGT
>CAZOYL010000021.1:23158-29085 GCA_964584035.1 uncultured Gemmatimonadota bacterium
CCTTCCATCTCCTCCGACCATCTCCTGGGACTATTTCCTCAGAGCGAAACCCGGCTGAAAACTTTTTCACAACACCTCAGGGGCCAGCGAGATGATCTTCATGAACTGGCGATCGCGCAGTTCCCTGGCCACCGGGCCGAAAATTCTTGTACCCCGGGGCTCTTTCTGGTCATCGATCAGAACGGCGGCATTTTCTCCAAAACGAATATAGGAGCCGTCTTTTCTCCTGATACTCTTACGAGTTCGGACGACGACTGCCTTGCCGACGTCCCCTTTCTTGACGGTACTACCGGGGAGAGCATCCTTCACGCTCACCACGATGATGTCACCGACACTGGCCCAGCGGCGCGTGGATCCACCCAGAATATGGATACAGCTGACCCTCTTGGCTCCGGAGTTATCAGCGACAATGAGAGATGTTTCTACCTTTATCATCAGTCAGGACTCCAAACCTTGGACCTACTGAGCTTTTTCCTGGATCTCCACGACACGCCAGTGCTTTCTTTTACTCAGCGGTCTCGTTTCCATGACTTTCACAAGGTCACCAACCTGGCATTCACCCTTTTCGTCATGAGCCATGAGTTTCTTCGAGGTTTTCACCACTCTTCCGTACATGGGATGTTTCCGTAAGCGTTCCACCAGAACGACAACGCTCTGGTCCATCTTGTTGCTGACAACCTTTCCGGTCACGATCTTTCTGCGAGCTCTCTGTGAAGTCTTCGTCTGTATCTTGTCTGCCATGCTCGACTCCCCTTCATCAACCTTCGCCAGCCTTTAAAAAATCTTCAGAGACCCTTGGCGTTCCTCATGCAGCTTCACCGGCGGCCCGGGGCTGCTTTTCATCCTTCAGCTGACGCTCACGGATAATCGTCTTGACCCTGGAGATATCCCGCCGCACGATCCGAATGCGCAAGGGATTGTTCAACTGCCGGGAGACCAGCTGAAACCTGAGATTGAAGAGCTCCTCCTGAAGATCGCGCTGTAACTGCGCCAACTCTTCATCACTTTTTTCGCGAATCTGTTCGATCTTCATGCTCGCTTAGTCCCCCCAGAATTCACGTCGAGAAACGAACTTCGTCTTGATGGGAAGCTTTTGAGCGGCCAGGCGAAAAGCCTCTTTGGCCAGATCCTCAGAAACCCCGCTGAGCTCGAATAATACCCGCCCGGGTTTGATCACCGCCACCCAATCCTCCGGCGCTCCCTTTCCCTTGCCCATTCTGGTTTCGGCGGGTTTGGCCGTGACCGGCTTGCTGGGAAAAATACGAATCCACACCTTTCCGCCTCGCTTGATGTGGCGCGTCATGGCCACACGAGCCGCCTCGATCTGCCGAGAGGTCAACCAGGCCGGCTCCTGAGCCTGCATGCCGTATTCACCGAAGTTGACCCCGCTGCCGCGGATGGCCCGGCCACGCATACGGCCGCGATGTTCTTTGCGGTGCTTAACCCTCTTGGGCATTAACATCGAAACTGTCTCCTCACTTTGACTGAGGGCGTCTACCGCCCCTGGACGGTCTGCGTCCGCTGGGACGTCCTCTCCCCCCCGGGGGGGCCGGCGCTTCCTGGCCTTCCTCTTTGCCTAATACCTCTCCCTTGCAGATCCACACCTTCACGCCGATGGTGCCGTAGGTCGTTTTCGCAGTGACCCTGGCAAAATCGATATCCGCCCTGAGGGTGTGCAGCGGAACCCGACCTTCATGGTACTGGGCCCTTCTGGCCATCTCCGCCCCGCCCAGACGTCCGGAACAACAGATGCGGATTCCCTCAGCACCCATGCGCATGGTCGAGGCAACCGTTTTTTTGATGGCCCGCCGGAAGGATACACGCTGTTCCAACTGCCGGGCAACGCCCTCTGCCACGAGATAGGCGTCCAGTTCCGGACGCTTGATCTCCTGGATATTGATATAGATCTCTTTGCCGGTGAGATGCTGGAGTTCCTCTTTGAGACGCTCTACCTCGATACCCTTGCGGCCGATGACGATGCCGGGTCGGGCCGTATAAATATCGATGGTCACTCTTTTCGGAGCCCTTTGGATCTCAATCCTTGATACCCCTGCCCGTTCAAGACGACTCCGGATGTAATTTCTTATGGTGAGGTCCTCTTGCAGCAATTCGGAATACTTGTTGGTCGCAAACCAGCGCGATTCCCAGGTTTTGTTGATGCCCAATCTCAAACCGGTGGGGTTCGTTTTCTGTCCCAAAGAGACCTCCTCATAAAAATCATGCTTCCTGTTGATCGGCCACCACGATGGTGAGATGGCTGGTTCTTTTCTGTATTCGTGAAGCCCGTCCCATCGCCCGTGGACGAAATCGTTTGAGTGTCGGTCCCTGATCGACCGTGGCCTTTTTGATGTAAAGATCGTCCATGTGCATATTCGGCCCGCCGATATTGATGGCATTGGCCGCCGCCGATTTGATGGTCTTGATGACCGTCACACAGGCATATTGTGGCATAAAGCTCAAGGTGCTCAGCGCCTTCTGGACCGGTTCCCCTCTGACCAGGTCCACCACCCTTCTCATTTTTCGGGGTGAGCTGCGAACATATCTGGTGCGTGCTTTGGCTTCCATCGACTTTCTCCTTGGACCATCTCCTCAAAGACAATAAGCTACTGACCGCTGGTATCACTTCAAAGATGTGGGCCGCGATGTCAACCGGCCGCTGTGTCCCCGGAAGGTTCGAGTGGGCGCAAACTCTCCGAGTTTGTGTCCCACCATGTTCTCCGAGATATACACGGGGATGAACTTGTTGCCGTTATGTATGGCCAGGGTGTGACCGACGAACTCCGGCGAAATGGTGCTGGATCTGGACCATGTTTTAATGACCCGTTTCTCGCCGCTCCGGTTCATGGTCGTGATCTTCTTGAGAACCTTGGGGTCGATATAAGGACCCTTTTTGATGGATCTCGACATCTGTCGACTCCCCTATTTTCTCCTCTTGACGATAAAACGGTCAGAGTATTTGCGTTTTCTGGTCCTGTATCCTTTAGTTGGTTTGCCCCATGGAGTGCAGGGATGACGGCCGCCCGAGCTTTTGCCTTCACCACCGCCCAGAGGATGATCGACCGGATTCATGGCCACTCCCCGGACTTTAGGCCTGCGACCTAACCAGCGGGTCCTTCCCGCTTTACCAAGACTAATGCCCACCCGTTCGACATATCCCACCTGCCCCACCGTGGCACAGCAGTCGACCGACACCTGACGCAGCTCGCCGGAGGGCAGTCTCAGCAGCGCCCATTTCCCCTCCTTGGCCATCAACTGTACAGAGGTGCCGGCTCCTCGCGCCATCTGCCCGCCCCTGCCGGGTTTTAACTCGATATTGTGGATCTCCGTTCCCAGGGGTATCCTGGACATCGGCAAACAGTTGCCGATCTTGATCTCGGCATCCGGGCCCGACATGACCATCTGCCCGACGGTCAGGTTTATGGGAGCAAGGATGTAGCGTTTCTCCCCATCGAGGTAATGAAGTAACGCGATTCGCGCGCCCCGATTGGGATCATACTCGATGGAGGCCACTTTCGCCGGAATGCCGTGTTTATCCCGCTTGAAATCGACAATCCGGTAGAACCGCTTATGGCCCCCTCCCCGATGCCGGCTGGTGATATGCCCCTGGTTGTTCCGGCCGCTGTTTTTTTTCAGGGCGACCAGCAGCGGTTTGTGAGGCTTTTTCTTGGTGATTTCTTCGAAAGTAGGGCTGGTCTTGAATCGCTGGCCCGGTGTGATCGGTCGAAAACTCTTCAAACCCATGGTCTCATCCAGTCGTAAAGAATGATGTGCTGATTCAAAAGGTCGCTCTTATACGCCCTCGAACAGTTCTATGGTCTCACCCTGCCTGAGGGTAACCACGGCTTTCTTCCAGTCGGGGCACCGTCCCTCGAAACGCCCCATTCGTTTCTTTTTTCCCCGCAGGTGAATGGTTCGCACAGCGGTGACATGAACCTCCCAAATTTCCTCGACGGCTTTCTTGATCTCTATTTTGTTCGCCCCTCTGTCAACCTGGAAGAGATACTGATTCAACGCCGTTTTCAGCTGTGCTCCCTTTTCGGTGATCAGTGGCCGTAACACAATTTCCCTGGCTGTCTTCAAGCTGAAAACACCTCCTCCAACTTCTGCAGAGCGCTCTTGGTAAATACCACATGATCGCTGTTGAGGATATCGTAGGCATGCAGGGCATTGGCCGTTCTCATCTTCAGTCCCGGGATGTTGCGGCCGGAGACGAAGATATTTTCATCATAACCGTCCAATACCAATAGACAGGTTCCCAATGCGAATCCCATGTTGTCCAGAATTCCATACAGTGCCTTGGTCTTCGGTGCCTCCATAGATAAAGTCTCCAGCACCGCCACTCTCCCTTCCTGAGCACTGGCTGAAAGGGCGGATTTTAACGCCAGGCGAACCACTTTGTGAGGCAGACGGATTCCAAACTTATGAGGTTTCGGTCCGAACACCACACCTCCCCCGACCCATAGGGGGGAACGGTTGGTTCCGGCCCGAGCCCGTCCGGTGCCCTTCTGCCGCCAGGGTTTTTTCCCGCCGCCACTGACTTCAGAACGCCCTTTTGTGGAGGCAGTTCCCCTGCGACGGGTAGCCAGGTGCGCCCGGACCGCATCGTAGAGCGCCCCCTGATGGGGCTTGATCCCGAAGAGCTGGCCGGGAAGCTCCATTTCGCTGAGTTCTCTTCCCTCAGCCCCGTATGTCATTGCTTTGGCCATCGACTATTCCTTTTGGTCTTTTATCTCTACCTGGTCCGTCTTCTCAGTGGATTCCGCCGCGCTGTCCTTCCGGTCAGCAGCGGGCTTTGGTTCGGCGGATTTTTCGGGAGACTTTTTCTTCCCCTCAGCGGCCGGCTCACTGTCCGGCTGGCCAACAGGCAGAGCATCCCGTTCGGTCATTCTCTGAATGATCACAAAACTGTTTCTGGCTCCGGGAACGGCGCCTTTCAGCAAGATGAGATTATTTTCCGGATCAACCTGCACCACCTCGACATTCCCTATACTGACCCGGTCGTTGCCCATTCGGCCAGCCATTTTCTTGCCCTTCCAGACTCTCGAGGGATAGGACGAGCCACCCAGCGATCCGGGAGCGCGGTGTCGATCCGACTGACCGTGCGTCTTCGGGCCGCCGTGAAAACCGTGGCGCTTGATCCCGCCTGCGAATCCCTTCCCCTTTGACGTGCCGGTGATCTTGACTCGGTCGCCGACCTGGAAGATGTCGGCGCGCAGCTCCTGTCCCGGCTGATAATTATCGGTGCTCTCCATTCGAAACTCCACCAGCTTGGCCTTCGGTTCCACTCCGGCTTTAGCGAAATGGCCCAATTGCGGCTTTCTGGAGAGTTTCTTGCGGCACGAGAAGGCACCCAGCTGCACGGCCCGGTACCCATCCTTTTTCTCGTCCTTCACCTGCAAGACATGGCAGGAGCCGATCTGAATGGCGGTGGCCGAGATGGATTCGCCGCCCTGACCAAAAAATCTGGTCATGCCCACTTTTTTACCAATTAGTCCTATCATCGTTCCTCAACATCCCGACCCTTTAGGCCTTGATCTCCACATCCACGCCGGCCGGGAGATCCAGCCCCATGAGAGCCTCTATGGTCTTTTGAGTCGCCTCGACAATGTCGATCAGCCTCTTGTGAATGCGCATCTCGAACTGCTCTCTTGATTTTTTATCCACATGAGGGGATCGCAATACGGTATAGATGGTCTTTTTGGTCGGCAGAGGGATGGGTCCCGAGATTTTTGCACCCGTCCTTCTCGCCGTGCGTACGATTTCCGTAGTTGATTTATCGAGCATGGCATGATCGTAGGCTTTTAGTCGAATCCGAATTTTTTGTCCAGGCACGCTTCACTCCCTGCGAATATCTATCTTTCCTGTGCTTCGCTATTCGATGACTTCGGCGACGACGCCGGCGCCCACGGTGCGGCCGCCCTCGCGAA
>CAZOYL010000022.1:0-28703 GCA_964584035.1 uncultured Gemmatimonadota bacterium
AACCTTGGGGCGTCTTTTTCCCCCTTGTAATATGCCGGACGGATGTGCCCGCAACTGCCCCTACCACCCCCATCAAGCCCAGCTCGAGAAATATGTTTGGTGGTTAGCCGGCCCCGATGAGAAATGATTCATTCGCTGGTCTTATCCTTCAGTGTGTCCATCGGGCTGCGCACGCCGTGGCCGCCGCGGTTGAGCACATGGGTATAGATCATGGTGGTGCGCAGATCTTTGTGCCCCAGCAGTTCCTGGACGGTGCGGATGTCGTAGCCGTCTTCCAACAGGTGGGTGGCGAAGGAATGGCGAAAGGTGTGGCAGCTGGCCCGGCGGACAATGCCGGCGCGCCGGACAGCTCCTTTGACCGCTTTCTGCAGGAGAGACTCATCCATGTGGTGGCGGCCCTGTTCTCCGCTGGCATGGTCGATCCAGCGGTTCCTCTGCGGAAAGACCCATTGCCAGCGCCATTCGCTCTCGGCCCCGGGATATTTTCTCCTCAGGGCATCCGGCAGCAGCACCTGTCCATAGCCGTCGGAGCAGTCCTTTTCCCAGATGTCCCTGACCCGCAGGAGATGCTCCTGCAGGGGCTTGCGGAGCGATTCCGGGAGCATGGTGACCCGGTCTTTGCCTCCCTTGCCGTCGCGGACGGTGATCTCGTTGCGCGAGAAATCCAGATCCTGGACTCGCAGGCGGAGGCACTCCAGCAGCCGCATCCCGGTGCCGTACATCAGGGCGGCCATCAGCTTTTTATCGCCGTCCAGATGCCGCAGCACGGCCTTGATCTCCCGGCGCGTCATGACCACCGGGAGACGGCGGGTCTTGCGGGCCCGGACGATCTCGCCCAGCTCGCCGACCTCGCGCCCTAAAACCTGCCGGTACAGAAAGAGAATGGCGCTCAGCGCCTGTGTCTGGGTCGAGGCGCTGACCTTCTTGGTGATGGCCAGATGGGTCACGAACAGATTGATCTCGGCGGCGCCCATTTCGGACGGATGGCGTTTTCGATGAAACAGAATATACCTTCTGATCCAGCCCAGGTAGGCCTGTTCGGTTCTGCGACTGTAGTGTCTGGTTCGCAGGGTGTCTCTCACGCGCAGCAGGAGTTTCTGCTTATGAGAAGACGGGGAGCGGACTTCGCTGCGGCCTCCGGTCACGATGCATCACCCCGTTTCATAGCTGGTGGATGTGTCAGAGCGAGGATGCGGTCTTTTCGGCGTTGATATTATATCAGATGTGTCTCATTATGTCAAGGGTTTTCTGTGCCGCTGTAGCCGATAATAAGTTAGCAATTGGCTAGTGATTATCGGTTTTCATGAGGTGCGGGAAAGAAAAGGCTCTCGCGGCTGAGAGCCCTGTGGCGGGGTTGCGAGGAAAACGATCTTCTCTCATGGAAGGCAATGGCCCCAAGGAGCGGGGAAGCCGTCCCAAGGAGCGGGGAAGCCCGGCGGAGATGCCGCCTGCGAGTGCGGTGGCGATTTCCTGTTGTGGAAGGTCGCGGCCGCACAAAGTGGGGTGGAGTAGCGGAGATGCCGCCGGCGAGAGGGCTGCGTTCACCTCAGGAGCAGCATTTTCCTGCTGCTGTGGCGTTCGCCGGCCGTCAAACGGCAGAGATAGATGCCCGAGCCTACCGCCTGCCCGGAGCCGTTGCGCCCGTCCCAGCGGACCGCATGGAGCCCCGGCCCCTGCCGGCCGTCTACCAGGGTGGTCACTGTCTGGCCGGCGATGTTGGCGATCTCCAGCCGGACATCATCCTCCTGGGCCAGCCGGTAAGGGATGGTGGTCCCGGCGTTGAAGGGATTGGGATAGTTCTGGCGGAGAGCGAACCGGTTGGGGAGAGGTTCGGCCTCTTCGTCGACGCCGACCACCAATCCGGCCGTCTTCAGAATCCAGTCGTCGGGGTCCACCAGCATGCCGGCCAGCGGCTCCGAGAAGTCATACTGGCCGTGGAATTCCCGCTCCGCCATCCAGACGGTGATGGTGCTGTCCTTCCCGCCGGCGAAGTAGAAGCGCAGCGGGATGGGCATCTCGAAGACCTCCCGCCAGCCATAGTCCGACTGCACCTGCCGGAGGGTCACCGAGGTCGAAAAGGAGGCCGGATCCTGGTGATAGCTGTATTCATAGGCCGGGTAGCGCTCATCGTAGACCCACTGGTCGAAAAAGAACTCCAGGTCCCGGCCGCTGACCGATTCGCAGACGGCCTGGAAGTCCTCGGTGGTGGCATGGCCGTAGCGCAGGGTGGGATCGGAAGCATACTCGGACAGGCACTGAAAGAAGGGCGCGTCACCCAGCACCCCGCGAAGCATGTGCAGCACCCAGGCGCCCTTGTCATAGATGATCGATATGAAAATATTGAATGGGTCGCTGTCGTCCTGAAGATAGAGGGTCCCGCCCTGAGTGTACTTCACCGACCGGAGGTGGTTGAGGTAGGCCTGCTGCCCCCCCGTGTGCTCCTCCCACAGGGCCTCGCAGTAGGTGGCGAAGCCCTCGTTGAGCCAGCCGTGGTGCCAGCTCTGGCAGGTGATCAGGTCGCCGAACCACTGGTGAGAGAGTTCGTGCACCGCCACCCAGAGCCAGTCCGGCGACATCTGCCCGATGATGGTGTTGGTCTGGTTCTCGATGCCGCCGTAAAATCCTAACTGGGTCATGCCGTAACGTTCTTCGGCGAAGGGATAGGCGCCGAAATATTCGCTGAACAGGGTCATCGCCTCGGGCAGCTGGGCCACGCCGGCCTGGGAGTCCTCGAAGTGCTCGTCGAAGACATGGTAGATCAGGGGAAAGCTTTCATCCTGGGGACCGGTGTAGATTTCCTGGAAGACGCGGTAGTTGGATATGGCCACCATGACGTAGTAGGGCACGATGGGATAGCGGTGCCGCCAGTGATAGGTGTTCTTCTCGCCGCCGTGGGTGATGCAGGAAATATCGCCGTTGGACACGGCCGCCAGGGGATAGCCGGCCATGGTGGTGTCGGGGATGGTGATGTCCAGCCAGACCGAATCGGCCTTGTCGCCCGGGCCGTCCTTGCAGGGCCACCAGTAATGGGCTAAAAACGGGGTGGACAGGGAGGCGATGATCCGCTCGTTGGCGCCGTGTATGCCGTACCTGAGGCCCTTGTAACCTCCGGCCAGCGCGGGAACACCCCCATAGTGCACCGCCACCTCGGCCGGCTGGCCGGCCCCGTAGGCCCGGTCCAGGGCGATGCGGACGGTGTCGCCGGCCTGCTGGTAGCTGCCGGCATTCCCGGTGACGCTGTCCACCGCCAGCGCGTGGTGAAGGTCCAGGGTGATGTGCCTCAGGCTGTCCACGGCGGACTCGAAGCGGCACAGCACGCGGCCCTGGATATAGGGGTTGACCGCGGCGATGTCGACGTCCAGATGGTAGAAAGTGACGTCGAAATCGCTCCTCACGGCGCCGTCGGGAAAACGGCGGATGTATTCCCGCCAGTCGTCCTGTTCGGCCGTGAGAAAGGCCCGGCGGACCGCTCCCGGATCGGCGGCGGAGATGACATTCGGCAGGATGATCATGGTCGCTGCGAGCAGCAGAGCCCGCCGGCGACAGATCCTATCGAAGTGCATATCGTCCATATCCAATTTCAAATTGGTACATCCCCCGGGGTATTTCGAAAGGAGTTTATCGTGCAGGGCGCGGCATGCATCTGCCTGCTGCCGCCCGGCATCAGCACCACCCCGGGCGCGGAGATCCTGCCGCTGCGTTATCTTCTATTGATCATAGCTCTTTGCCCGGACCCGGTGTGCCGGTCCTCACTGCCCGTCGCTTCCTGCCTGTGGCCCGGTTACTCCATCAGCTCGGTATACTTGATGGCCTTTCCCTTGACCTTGTGGACCGGATATTTCACGGCGTTGCGGGCCAGCTTGTCCCGGGCCGCCTCGACCGGGTCGATGTGCAGCTTGTCGGCCAGGTTCAGCAGGTACAGGACCACGTCCCCGATCTCCTCGCGGATCTTGTGATGGGTCTCTTCGTCCGGAGAACAACTCTGTTCCGGCGTCAGCCACTGGAAGTGCTCGACCAGCTCGCCGGCCTCCACCACCAGGGCCATGGCCAGATTCTTGGGAGTATGATACTGCTCCCAGTCGCGTTCCCGGTTGAATTCCTGCAGCTGCCGGATCAGATCGTCCATGACATCCTCTTGTGTTGAAAGTGTATTGGCCAGAGGGTTTCCTCTCATAAATACCACCGTTGGGGAGGGCAGTCAAGGATATTTTTCCTAAAAAAAACCCCCGTTGCCGGGGGCTTCAATCGAGTTTCATTTTTGACCTGCGGCCTACATCTCGACATACGAGATGGGGCACAGGACCGCCCCCTGGGGGTCCTGGATGACGCAGAAGCGTCCCACCTTGGGAATATCCCGGGGCGGCACCAGCACCTTTCCACCCAGCTCCAGGGTCTTCTTGGCCGTGGCATCGACGTCGTCCACGGTGATGTAGATGCTCCACATCGGCGGCGTGCCCTGAGCCTCCGGCGGCGTGGTCATCAGGCCGGCGACGCTCTCGGACTGGCCCTTGACCTTGATCACCGAATAGGTCCCGGGCCCCAGGGGCATGTCCTCGATCGACCAGTCGAACAGCTTGGTGTAGAATTCTTTGGCCGCCGCCGCATCGGTCGTCATCAGCTCGAACCAGCTGAACGCGCCGTGGGCCTTATATTTATCCTCCATGGTCTCCTCCTTTCCTTTGAAGTCGATAGAAACGGTAGACAATCGTCATGATAGCGGAACGCGGGGCCGAAGTCAAGCACATTTTTCCCCGGCGTCTCGCCGGCGTCTACCGGATAGGGTCGGCCGCCTGCTGCTGCCAGTCCAGCCAGTTATCGTGCACCTCACGGCGCCGGGCCGGCGAGGCCGTGCCGACATCGTCATAGAAGGAATACTCCTGCCGGCCTCTCTGCTCCAGAGACAGGCCGTCGATCTGCTCGGCGTACCCGGCCAGCGCCGTGGCCGCCTGGTGATAGATCCGGCCCCAGCCGGTATCGTCGTAGCGCGGAGAGACGGTGGTGTCCAGGACGGCCGCGATCACGGCCGGGACCATGGCCGCCGCCGGATGCCGGCTGAACAGCTCCAGGGCCGTTTGCTTTTCTTCCGCCGTGCCCGAACGCAGTTGCGCTTCCCAGGCCTGGAGCCGGCCATCGGGCGTCGTGAGAGATTCCGCCGCCGCCGGATCGGCCGGGAAGAACAGCTCCAGGGCGTCGTCGATATGGGCCCGCCACAGGCCCCAGCTGTGCCCCTCGGGGTACTCTCCGTACCGGAAGCGATACCCCTGTTCCTCCAGAACGGGGATGAAACCGCGCACCATCGGGATGATGCCGGGGATGTCGTAGGTGCCCAGGTCCAGCGACAGGGTCAGGTCCAGCTTGGGACCGTTCTTGAAAAGGTCGAAGATGTCGCCCTTGATGGTGGTGGATTGAGCGCCGACGTTGCCGAATACCTCCGGGTGACTGACCCCCAGCCACAGAGCGATATCGCCGCCGTTGGAGGCGCCCATGACGGCCCGCCGGGTGGGGCGCGGGTCGGTACGGTAGTGCTCGTCCACCCAGGGGATCAGCTCCTCGACGATGAACCGGGTGAAGGCCTTTCTCCGGCCGCCGACGTACTCGCCGCGGCGGTCGATGGGCGGAACGAAGACGGCCAGGGTCGGATCGATCCGGCCGTGGTGGATGAGATAGTCCAGGATGCGGTCGGCATGGGCCAGGGAGACGTACTCCAGGCCGTCGTGGAACAGGATCAGGGGATAGCGGTGCTCGACGGCACCAGCGCCATCGACGGCAGCGGCCGTATCAGCGGCATCGGCAGCGGCATATCCGGGCGGCAGATAGATCTGGATCGTCCGGCGGTTTTCCAGGTGGGTGCTGTGAAAGGAGATCTCCTGCAGGGTGCCGCGGGCGACATTCGGATATACTTCAATTTCCGGCGGAGGCCGGTAGCCCGGCATGCGCAGCTCCGAGTTGGGCCCGAAGCCGCCGGTGCAGGTCAAGGGGTTGTTCGGGTCCAGGATCCAGCGGGAGCCGTCCACGACGAACTTGTAGTCCAGGCGGGCGTCCGGCTCGAAGGTCCGGGAATCGTGCCACAGGTCGGTCCCGTCCAGACGGACCATGGGCCCGGCCGCCTTGTCCCAGGAGTTGAAATCGCCCGGGACGTTGACACTGACAGCATCGCCCCGATAGAGAAAATGGACCAGGGTATCTCCCTCGATCAGGGGCGTGGCCGTGATCCCGGCGATGAAGCTGTCGGCCAGGGCCTGGCGGCTCGCCACCGGCGCGGCCGCAATCTGCTCGAGGAGATCATCGAAGGTTCGGGCCTGCAGGCCGGTGCCGGGGATCATCAGAAGCAGCAAAACGGAGAGCACCTTGAACAGCATGATCACGGCTCCTTTGTGCCGGTGATGAGATCTGGCCCGGCCCTCAGGGCAGGTGCAGGCGGCAGGTCTGGCTGTCGGGGTCATGGATGCCCAGCGCCTGGAAGAGATACAGGGCAAACGCCCGGTGGCCGTAGGCATTGGGGTGGCAGTCGTTGCTCATCCAGAAGAACCACCGATCGGAATGCCGCTCCCAGAAGGCGGTGTGATCGATCAGCGGCCGGTCCGTATCGGCGGCCACGCGGCGGAGAATGTTCATGTAGTCGTTCAACCGCAACGCCAGCCGGGGAGCCCGGCCGGGCAGGATGGGACAGGTGGTCTGAAGGACCGGGAGGGCCGCCAGGCGGTCGATCTTCCCGACCAGCTCCCTGAGGTTCGATTCGAAAGCTTGCTCATCGACACCGTTGAGCTTGTTGCAATCGTTCATCCCGATCATGATAAAGACGGCCTGGGGCTTGAACTGGGCCACCCGCAGGTCGAAGGTCTCCAATAATTCTCTGGTGGTGTTTCCGCTGACGGCCGTGTTGATGACCGCGTCCAGGGTCCGGCCCAGCTCGAAGCGGACCCTTTCGGCGAACAGCCCGACGTAATCCCGCCGGCCGAAGGTGTGCAGCGCCCCATGGGTGATGCTGTCGCCGTAGAACAGCCACTTGACCGGCTGATCGGATTCCAGCAGCTTCTTCACTCTGTCCATGCAGGACTCCTTCTCCCGGATCCGAGATCCTGATCCTGGCACGCGTGATCCCGGGTCCCTGATCCTCGGTCGTTGGTCCTCGATCCGTATCTATCCATCCCTTACCGCCGACCCTCACGGTCATCTATGGATCTTTTCTCCATTGGCAGCAAGCTCCTTTGAGAGATGACCTCCTGCGGTCGAATGTCATCTGAGAAAAACTACATCTCGAAGCGCTCCAGGAGGCACAGGTCCTCATCCACTCGCATGCGCCGGACCGCGAATCCGAAGCGGTCCAGGTCCAGGCACAGCTCCACATCCCTCTCCGGGCAGGTCCTCTCGGTGGGATGCAGAAACCGCCGCGAACAGTCCGCATGGATGATGCGCTCGCGGATGTTCTCAAAATCCGGACGGCGGCCGGCGATCAGGCCGCGGAGATACTCGGCGCACAGGGTATCCTCGAGCGTCTCGCGGGTCCCCTCGAAGCCGGCACAGACCAGGGAGACCGTTTCCGGCGCGGCGGCCTCGATATACCGGACGATGGCCCCGGCGTTGACGAAGCTGCCGGTGATGACCTCATCGGCCCGATGGGCGGCCACCAGCGCCCGTGTCCCCGCGTGGGTGGTGTGGATGACGATCCGGCCGGACAGGTCGACGTGCTCGATCTCCGCCGGCGAATTGCCGTAATCGAAGCCGGGGATCTTGATGGCGTGCCGCTCCCCGACCAGCACGCTGCCGGGATGTTCCTGCCGAAGCGCAAAGGCCCGCTCGACATCTCTGACGGCCATGATCCTGGCCGCCCCCCGGTCGAACAGGTAACAGGCCAGCGAGAAAGCCCGGAACACGTCGATGACCACGGCCAGGCCGCGGGCTTCTTCAGCGCCGGATGAAAATTGGAGAATTTGGACATTCATACCGTGAAAAGTTGTAGCATTGTTCCGGAGCCGCCTTAAGGGAGGTTGTCTTTAGAGCTCCGCACCGCTATCGCAGAGATCATCTTCTTTTGATGAGATCGGACGCAGCTGATCCAGGATCTGCTCGATGGCCTCTTGCTCCTCCGATTCCGGATCCAGCTCCAGGTATCGTTTCAGATGCCGGTAGGCGCTGATGTCGTCGCCCTGCTCGTAGTAGAAATAGCCGAGGTGCAGGTGGGCCATGGCATCCTCCGGCTTCAGGCCGATGATCTTGCGGTAGATGGTCTCCACCCGTTTCGGATCCCGCTCCCCGGCCGACGAGAAGGTGGCCAGGTTATGGAGGATGTGAACGTTCTCGGGAAGTTTCACAGCCGCCTCCTCGAGCCCCTGATAGGCGGCCCGGAACAGCTCCTCGTGGCCCCGATGATGAATCAGGGCGGCGATGAAGGCGTCGGCGGCGGCCTCAGGGTGGCCCATCTCCAGGAGCAGGGAGCCCATGCGGTGATGCGCCCGGGCGTCATTGGGCGCCAGCAGGATCAGCTCCGTCAGCACGCCCAGCTCCGCCTGGCGGTCGCCCTCCCGGATCCGCTGCTGGGCCTCGCGGCGCAGCTCGGCGATTTTCTGTTCGATGTTCCGCAGCACGCTCTGAGCCTGAGCCAGCGAGTCCTGCGGGACCATGATCTTGAAAGGCTGGCCGTGGCAGGCATCCTGCTTGATGGCCGAGAGGCAGAAGAACCGCGAGTTGGTGATCAGCGCGGGGATGCTCTCCCGGGACAACAGCTGCCAGACGCTCATGATGCGGTCGGCCGAAGCCGATTCCATGAGGATATCCCATTCGGAGATGTTGAAGGTCCCGGCGACCTTTGCGCTCCAGTCCTGAAGATCCAGGAAGGACCTGAGGACATCGCCCCGTCCCTGGGAGGCTCTGATGGTGAAGGAGAAGCGGTATTCGCCCCGGTCGGAATAGTGGCCCGTCCAGGTGTTGAAGCCCGGCTGGAAGATGAGCGTTTCGCCGACACAATTGGTAAAGCTGAGGATGTCGAAAGGGCCGTACGAACCATTGCAGGTCTCCAGGGCCTGCTCGATGGTGCCGGCCTTTTGGTCCTGCTCGGAGATCCTGATCACCACCCGGTTTTTGAATTCCGAGAGCCGAATGCCTCTGCGGCTCAGCTCAGCCCCGGCGCCCAGGTGGAATTGGGCCGTGTACTGGTCCTTATCGACGCTCAGGGCGGCCACCAGCTCCGTGTCGGTCAATAGGCGGCATTGTTTGTCGAACGTGTCCGCGGACATCGCGAAAGCGGCCTCCCTTTCAGATTCTGGTGATCAGCTTCCTCAACTGATCGATGCGCTCCGAGGTGTCTGAGCTGATACCGTTCCGTCGCCGGATCTACCGTAGATGTTTTTCCAGGAACAGGGCCTCGTCCGCGAATCCCCGTCTTCTGTAGAATTGGATGGCGGCGGCGTTGTCCGGCAGGGTGCTGACCGAGATCTCGCCGCACCCGAGAGCGATGGCGCGGCGCGTGAGATCGTCCACCAGCGCCCGGCCGACCCCGGTTCCCCGGGCCTCCCGGCGGACGATGAGCTCCTCGATCAGGCAGGAGTCGGCGGCATGATAGAGATTGGGCCGGATCGAGTAGCTGATCAGCCCGAGGGTCTCCCCGTCCTGTTCGGCCAGCAGCACGCCGTTGCCGGGGACGGTCAGGTAGTCGATCGCATAGGCCTCGGTGACGGGGGTCTCTTCTCCCTCTCCCTCGGCCAGCTCGCGGATCAGGTCGGCGATGGCGGCGGCGTCCTCAGGCCTGGCCGATCGGATGGTTACGGACATGTCCCTCCCTGTTTCTGTGATTACGGATCGGCATCGCCATCGTTCGTGTCGATGACGGCTGCCAACCGCTCAATGATATCGTCTCCGGAAGGAAAAGTCAAGAAAACAAAAAAGGCCCGGAGGTTTCATTCCTCCAGGCCTTTCCGTATCCCCACAGGGGATGTCGTCCCGCTGGGCTTACGATGCGCAGCTGGGCGCCTTGCCCAATTTCTCCAGGATCTTGGCCAGGGCGTCTTCCGGATCGATCAGGATGACGTCACCGGCCACCTCATCCAGGCAATCCCTGGCGGCGGACCAGTTGCATTCGGGCACCAGCAGCATGATCGGCAGCTTGTGGATGACGCAGTTGTACAGCACATCCTTGGCGGAGACATCCAGCGTCCGGCTGAACACTTTGTGAAGATGGCCCACCACCAGGTCGATCTTATCGGCCGGCGTGATGTGCCCCAGCGTTTTGCCGTGATTGTCCCAGCCATTGCTCACCGGCAGCGTATCGATACCTTCCACCACCAGGTTGGTGAGCAGCCGTCCGTCGGTGCCTTCCATATATCCCACGATCATGGTCTTTTTCTCCCTTCCATGGTTAGAAGATATGGCTTGTGATCTGTCCGAAGGATCGGGACCGCCTTAGATCAGGCCCTGATCCATCATGGCGTCGGCCACCTTGACGAAACCGGCGATGTTGGCGCCGTTGACGTAGTTGCCCGGGCAGCCGTACTCCTCGGCGGCCGTGACGCAGGACTTGTGGATGGCCCGCATGATGCCGTGCAGCTTCTCGTCCACCTCTTCACGCGACCAGCTCATGCCCAGGGCGTTCTGCGACATCTCCAGGCCGGAGACCGAGACGCCGCCGGCGTTGGCCGCTTTGCCCGGTCCGTAGAGGATCTTCTTCTCCAGGAAGATCTGCACGCCCTGGTAAGTGGTGGGCATGTTGGCCCCCTCGGAGACCACGTAGACGCCGTTCTTGAGCAGGTTCCGGGCGTCCTTGTCGTTGATCTCGTTCTGGGTGGCTGAGGGGAAGGCGCAGTCGGCCTTGGTATCCCACAGGGGATTGTAATCCGCCTTGGGATCTCGGGCGGTGTAAGTGGCGCTCTTGAACTGCTCGGCATATTCCTTGATCCGGCCCCGGCGGACGTTCTTCAGCTCCATGACCCAGGCCAGCTTCTTCTCGTCGATGCCCTCCGGGTCGTACACGTAGCCGCCCGAGTCGGACAGGGTGACGGCCTTGCCGTCCAGCTGGTTGATCTTCTGGACGGTGTACTGAGCCACATTGCCGGATCCGGAGACCAGGCAGGTTTTTCCCTCCAGGGTCTCGCCCCGGGTGGCCAGCATCTCGGCGGCGAAGTAGACGGCGCCATAGCCGGTGGCTTCCGGCCGGATCAGGGAGCCGCCCCAGTTGATCCCCTTGCCGGTCAGGACGCCGGTGAACTCGTTGCGCAGCTTACGATACTGCCCGAAAAGGAAACCGATCTCGCGGCCGCCCACGCCGATGTCGCCGGCCGGCACGTCCGTCTTGGGGCCGATGTGGCGGAACAGCTCGCTCATGAAGCTCTGGCAGAAGCGCATCACCTCGGTGTCGCTCTTGCCTTTGGGATCGAAATCCGAGCCCCCCTTGCCGCCCCCCATGGGCAGTGTGGTGAGCGCGTTTTTGAAGACCTGTTCGAAGGCCAGAAATTTCAGGATGCCTAAATTGACCGAAGGGTGGAACCGCAGCCCGCCCTTGTAGGGGCCGATGGCGCCGTTCATCTCGATACGGAAGCCGCGATTGACGTGGATTTCGCCCTTTTCGTCCATCCACGGCACGCGGAACATGATCACCCGCTCGGGCTCGACGATCCGCTCGACGATCTTGGCCTTGCGGTACTCGGGATGACGTTCGATAACCAGATCCAGCGATTCCAACACCTCCTGGGCGGCCTGGTGAAACTCCGGCTGGGCGGGATTCTTTTCCTTAAGCTGTGCCATGATGGTGTCGACGAACTTGGACATGAAAGACTCCTTTCGTTTGAGCTTTCCGTATCGCTAGCTGAAGGCGGAAACGGGCTGCCGGCAACGATCTGACGGCTCGCCGGGTTTCATCGGTAAACGATTGGATAGAAACCCCCCTTTCGCAAGGCTGGTATTCTGTGGAAGAACAGATTTTGTGGCTTTCTTTCCGGGCTCATGGCCACTCGGGTTTCGAACGCATCGGACGGCCATAGTTTCTTAATATTGCTTCTGAAAATGCGGTTGTCAAGGAGAAATCACAGGCCCGCGATCAATTTTCCCTTGCCCATGACGGCAGAAAAAGGTATATTGCATTAATGCAATTCTCCCACTTTTTCTAGGACAATCGGTGAAAGAGACCCGAGAAGATCGCTTTCTGGCCACCGTCTTGGACAGCATCGCCGACGGGGTGTTCACCGTCGACGATCAGTGGCGGATCACCTCCTTCAACCGGGCGGCCCAGCGGATCACCGGCCTGCCCCGCGGTGAGGCGCTCCGGCGGCCCTGTTACGAGGTCATGCAGGCCAGCATCTGCCAGTCGGACTGCGCCCTGAAACGGACCATGGAGACCGGGCAGCCGATTATCGATCAGCCGGTGGACATCATCGACAGCTCCGGCCGGCGCATCCCGATCAGCATCAGCACCGCCGTGTTGCGCGACGCCAAGGGCCGTATGGTGGGTGGTGTGGAGACCTTTCGGGACCTGTCCGCCATTGAGGAGCTGAAGAAGGAGATCACCCGGCGATACACCTTCATGGACATCGTCAGCAAAAACCATCGCATCCAGGAGATCTTCACCATCCTGCCCGACGTGGCCGAGAGCGACAGCACTGTGCTCATCCAGGGGCCCAGCGGATCCGGCAAGGAGCTCTTCGCCCGGGCCATTCACGATCTCAGCGACCGCCGGGAGGGACCCTACGTGGTGGTCAGCTGCGGGGCGCTGCCCGACACCCTGCTGGAGTCGGAGCTGTTCGGATACGTCCGGGGAGCCTTCACCGATGCCAGACGGGACAAACCCGGCCGCTTCGCCCTGGCCCAGGGCGGGAGCATCTTTCTGGATGAGATCGGGGACATCTCGCCGGCCATGCAGGTGAAACTGTTGCGGGTGCTGCAGGAACGGGAGTACGAGCCGCTCGGCGCCACCGGTCCGATCACGGCCGATGTTCGCGTCATCGCCGCCACCAACAGGGATCTGGATGAGCTGGTGGGTGACGGCCGGTTTCGTCAGGACCTCTACTACCGGCTCAACGTGGTCAAGATCCAGCTGCCGCCGTTAAGCCGCCGGCGGGAGGATATTCCCCTGTTACTGGAGCATTTCATTCATAGCTTTAATCTGAAGAAAGGGAAACACATCGCCGGGGTCACCGGACAGGTCATGGACCTCTTGATGGGGCACGAGTTTCCCGGCAACGTCCGCGAGCTGGAGAACATCGTCGAGCATGCCTTTGTGCTCTGTCACGGCACCCAGATCGGGCTGGAACATCTGCCCCGGGAGTTGGTCGGCGCCGGGAGGGGGCCGGTGGCCGATGAGGGCGGGAGCGCCGATCCTCTCAGGGAGTCGGAGGCCCGGACCATCCGGGAGATGCTCCTCCGCATGGACGGCCATCGCCGCCGGACCGCCCGGGCCCTGGGCATCCATCCCACCACACTGTGGCGAAAGATGAAAAGCCTGGAGATCGATGACGTCTGAAGGCCCGTGTCAGAAAGCCCGTGTCCGAGAGTTCGGGCCTGAGAGCTCGAGTCTGAGAGATCTGGACAATAGCAGATATGCAATCTACCGGGCGATTTTATTTCATAATTGCAATCACCGATCTGCGTTGTTGATCGGACGATCGCCGCGTTTGGCTTATAACATATTATATTATAGCAATTTAAGAGCTGACTTCGGCCGGCGCCAGTTCTGGCACACTCCTTGCCACTCTGTCGGCCAGGAGGTCGACCGTGATCATCGCCATTCCCATCTTCAGCTCCCGGGTATCGCACCGCTTCGACTGTGCGCCGGCCATGATGCTGGCTACAGCCAGGGACGGGCGTATCGTCGCCCGGGAGACGGTCCCGGTGAATGAGGGCAATCCTCTGTCCCGGATCAACTGGCTTTGCCGTCAGGGGGTTCGGGTAGTCATCTGCGGCGGCTTGAGCCGTTTTTCCATGCGCATGCTGATGGACAGGGGCGTGCAGGTCTTTCCCTGGGTGGCCGGCGATATCGACGATGCCCTGCGGTTGTTTCTGGACAACCGTCTGCAGCCGGGTTTGATGATCGATCCCGGCGGTCAGGGTCGCCGCTGCCGTCGCCGGGGAGGGCGAGGATCGGGCCGGCCTTCAGGCGGTCGTTCGAAATGACAGCCCGAAGTGACAGACCGTAAGGAACAGAGTGACCCTTTTTCAACAGAGAGGAGGTGTCAGACATGCCAGGATTTGATGGAACCGGACCTCGTGGTCTCGGGCCTATGACCGGCGGAGGCTTCGGCTATTGCTCGCCGGGCAGCGGGCCGGCCTATGGCGCCGGTGGCTTTGCCTATGGCGTCGGCCGGGGGGGTTTTCCCAGAGGTGGTGGACGGGGACGAGCCTGGGGTGGCGGCCGCGGCTGGGGCCGGCAGGCCATGTCGGGAGGATATCCGCCCCCTAACTGGGGCGCGCCCCCGGTGGCCCAGTGGACTCCGCAGCAGGAGCTGGAGGCTCTCCAGGCGCAGGCACAGGCCATGGATGGAGAGCTGCAGAACATCCGTCAGCGGATTGCCGAGCTGGAATCCGAGGCCCAGAAGGCGAAGAAGTGAGGAGAAGAGGTGAGACATCATCTCGAGGGGGGCGGGAACGCTCCGCCCCCCCATCTTAAGGGAGCCAACATGAAGATTGCCATCACATCCACCGGTCCGGACCTGTCTGCCGAGATGGATCAGCGCTTCGGCCGGGCGCAGCTTTTTCTGATCGTCGATACCGAGACCGGGGAGTTCACCGCGGTGGACAACCGGCAGAATCTCGATGCCCCCCAGGGAGCCGGCATACAGGCCGCCCGGACGATCGTCGATCAGGGGGCCGAGGTGCTGATCACCGGTCACTGCGGCCCCAATGCTTTCAAGACATTGCAGGCGGCCGGCGTCAAGGTCGTCATCGGCGCCCGGGGAGTCAACGCGGAGGTGTTGGAGCAATTCAAGAACGGGGAGCTGCCGTATACCGAGAACTCGGATGTGGAAGGGCACTGGAGCTGAGCGGTGAAAACGTATCTCGATTGTGTCCCCTGTTTTTTAAGACAGGCCCTGGAGGCGGGCCGCATGGCCACCGACGATGAATCGGTGCTGGCCAGGATTATGCAGCAGGTGCTGCGGGAGGCAGCTGATTTTTCCTTCGACCTCACCCCACCTCATATGGGGCAGAGAATCCACCGCATCGTCAGGAGAGAGAGCGGCCATCCCGACCCCTACCGGGAACAGAAGATTCGCTGCAATCGCTTGGCCGCCGAGCTCTATCCACGGTTGAAGGAAGAGGTCTCGTCCGCCGACCGGCCGATGGATTTTGCTCTGCGGTTGGCCATCGCCGGCAACGTCATCGATTTTGGACCTCCCGGCGGGAATCCATCGGTGTCTCTCCGCCATGTGGCCGAAGCCGCTCGCCGGGAGACACTGGCCGTCGATGACAGCGCCCGGTTCTGGTCGGCCGTGAAAACCGCCGGACGGATCCTCTATTTAGGAGATAATGCCGGAGAGGTTTTCTTCGATCGGCTGCTGCTGGAATATCTGCCCGCCGAAAAGGTGACCTTCGTGGTCCGGGGCGGCCCGATTATCAACGATATAACCTTGAACGATCTGGACGGTGTCGGATTGGAGAAGATCGTCACGGTCATCGATAATGGCTCGGATGCTCCGGGCACCGTGTTGGAGGATTGCTCGCCGGAATTTCGTCGGCACTTTGAGACCGCGGACCTGATCCTCTCCAAGGGTCAGGGGAATTACGAGACCCTCAGCGGGATCAAGGATCGGCACATCTTCTATCTGCTCAAGGCCAAGTGCCCGGTGCTGGCCCGCGATCTTGGCGTGCCGGAGGGCAGTATGGTGGTCAGGGGAAGCGGTCCGCTGTGAGCCGGCGGAAGGAGATGTTTCATCGAGCCGTCGTGGAGCCCGAAAAGATGGATACATCGTTCGATCAGTGGGCCAAAGAGCTGCAGGAGATGATTCTGGAGGAGGACCGGAAGATCTTCTCTCCCCGGGTCATCGATGAATATCTTCATCCCAAACATCTCAACAAACTGGCCGATCCCGACGGTGCCGCCATGGTCACCGGTCCCTGCGGCGACACCATGGTGATCGAGTTCAGGGTCGGAGACGGACGGATCGAGGAGATCGGATTTCTGACCGACGGCTGCGGGCCGACGGTGGCCTGCGGCAGTGTCCTGGCCCAGATGGCCCGGGGCGAGACGCTCGACGGAGCGCTGGCCATCGACCAGGGGGAGCTTCTCAAGATGCTCGGGGGTCTGCCGGAGTCGCATCTGCATTGCGCCCAATTGGCCGTGGATACGCTTCAGCGGGCCATAAGGAATTATCAAAATACAGGAGGTGAGCACAATGCCGAGAGGTGATGGAACGGGACCCGCCGGCAAGGGGCCGGGAACGGGCAGAGGAATGGGACGGAGCGGTGGCAGTGGCGCCGGCGCCGGCGGCGGCAGAATGGGCGGTCAGGGTTTAGGTCTGGGCGGTCAGTGCGTCTGTCCCGGCTGCGGGAAAAAGGTGCCCCACCAGAGAGGGGCGCCCTGTAATAGTATCACCTGCCCCGCCTGCGGAACGGTGATGACCCGGACCGGTTGAAAGAACCTGCCAGCGTGGGTTTGGGAATTCGGACCGGGGGAAGGGAGAAGAGGAGTGATTGACCATGCCGAAATATGATGGAACGGGGCCCGCCGGTGCGGGTCCGATGACGGGGCAGGGCTTGGGCTACTGTATATTGAAGGATTCGGAAGAGAAGGACGGCTCCGGCAGGCGAGGCTATGCCGGCCTGAGAGGTTTGCCGGTGGGCCCTGCTCTCGAAGAACATCAACCGAATGGAAAGGAGGCGATCTGGATGCCTCGCGGAGACAGAACCGGACCCATGGGAATGGGTCCCATGACGGGAAGAGCAGCCGGTCTCTGTGCCGGGTATGCTTCCCCCGGCTTCATGAACGGCGCATATGGACGTCCCGGACTGCCGGTGGCGCCGACGGGATACCCGGCTACGAACGCTTATGGTGGCGCGCCTTTCTATGGCTATCGATTCCCATTCCGTGGATTCGGATTAGGCTTTGGCCGCGGTTGCGGTCGGGGCCGGGGAATCGGCCGGGGCCGGGGAATCGGCCGGGGGTGGTTCGGGCGGAGGTGGTAGTTTTTGTCTATGGCTTTATCGAAAGAGTCGAGTTCTCAGGGGGATGGTTCACATCCTCCTGAGAACCTGATGTTCCCAGTGAGGTGAAAATTGTGCCCATTTACGAATACCAATGTGAGAAATGCCATTTCGTAATGGAAGTTTTAGAGAGTTACAACGACTCTGCCAAAAAGCATCGTTGCCAGAAATGCGGAAGCAAGGATGTACGAAAACTACTATCAGTCCCGAACGTCAAAGCGACTGGCGGTTCTTGTCCGACGGGAACATGTCCGCTCACCTGAGAACAGAAAGGATATTTCATGAACATCGCCGTGACATCGACAGGTCCGACGCTCGATGATCAGGTGGAGGCTCGATTCGGCAGGTGCGCCTATTTTCTGATCATCGACCCCGAGACCATGAAGGTAGAAACCCTGGAGAATCCGAACATCGCCCTGGGCGGTGGAGCCGGCATTCAATCGGCTCAACTTCTTTCTCAGAAGGGCGTTCAGGCCGTCCTGACGGGCAACTGCGGGCCCAACGCGTTTCAGACCTTTGGCGCGGCTGGAATCCAGGTCATCGTCGGGGTCAGCGGCCCGGTCAAGAATGCTGTAGAACAATTTAAAGCCGGTGCTTTCACGGAAGCCTCCGGTCCCAGCGTGGACAGCAAATTCGGAATGAGCGGCGCGGCGGCCGGTCAAACCACACCTCCGAATGCCTCTCAGCCCAGCGCTTCTCAGCCGATGCCTCCGAATCCCACCTGGGGAGGCGGTATGGGCATGGGTCGGGGCATGGGTCGGGGCATGGGCAGAGGGATGGGTCGGGGAATGGGCTCCGGGATGGCCGGGGCTCCCATGGCAGGGCCTTCTCCTCAGATGACCGGGGAGAACGAACTGACCCTGCTCAAGCAACAGGCCCAGGCCATGATGGACGGCCTCAAGGAAATTCAGAAGCGCATCTCGCAGCTGGAAAAAGACACATGATCGGGAAGGCGACCGCCGTGGATTCCCTCGTCATCACCGTCGTGTATGATAATGTTTCCACCCGGGAGGACCTGGAGCCCGCCTGGGGTTTTTCCTGTCTGATTCAGGGTTTGGAGAAGGTTATTCTGTTCGACACCGGCGCCGATGGGTCGACGCTGTTGTCCAATATGCAGGCGCTGAACCTGACCCCGAAATCTATCGATGCGGTGGTGCTGTCCCACCTGCACGGCGATCACACCGGCGGGTTGTCCGATCTCCTGGGGGTGCATTCACATCTCACCGTCTTCGGCCTGGACTCTTTTCCAGTATCTATCAAGACGGAGATCACCGGCAGCGGTGCCGAGCTGGTGACGGTCACGGACTCGATGAGTGTCTGCCCCGGAGCTCTGCTCACCGGCCAGATGGGCGCCGGCATCCCGGAGAGCGGTCTGATCATCAGGACCTCCCGGGGATTGGTGATCATCACCGGCTGTGCCCATCCCGGCATCGTCGAGATGGTCGAGAAAAGCCTGGAACTTGCAGAAGGGCCTCCCGATCTGGTCATGGGCGGTTTTCATCTGTTCGGAACCTCCCGTCAGAGCGTTCGTGACCTCATCGACCGGTTTCGAGCCCTGGGCGTATGCCGGGTGGCCCCCTGTCACTGCACCGGCCCGGAAGCCATGGAGATGTTTCGCGAGAGTTTTCAGGAGCAGTATGTGCCCTGTGGAGTCGGTCAGGTCATTACCGTGAACCCCTAGTTGCCGTCTTCTGCGGCAGGGAGATGCTGAAAAGCGGAAGGAAGCCCTATGATTATCGCCATCGCCTCCGGCAAAGGAGGCACCGGAAAGACCACCCTGGCCACCAATCTGGCCGTCAGTCTGGCCCGCCAGGGCCGGGCGGTGCAGTTGCTGGACTGCGACGTGGAGGAGCCCAACTGTCATCTGTTTCTCAGGCCCGATATCGAGACGACCGAGACGGTCGGCCTGCCGGTCCCGCGGGTCGATGAGCAGCGCTGCACCGGCTGCGGCCGGTGTGCCGATATCTGTCAGTTCAGCGCCATCGTGTGCATCAAAGAAAAGGTGCTCGTTTTTCCCGAGCTGTGTCACGGTTGCGGAGGGTGCCTTCGGGTCTGTCCGGAGGGGGCCATTGCCGAGGTGCCGCGCGAGATCGGCGTGGTCGAGACGGGGCGCGCCGAAGGCCTGGCCTTCGTCCAGGGCCGCCTGCGAATCGGAGAGGCCATGTCGCCGCCCCTGATCCGGGCGGTCAAGGCCCGCATCTCCCGCCGGGAGGTAACCAGCATCATCGATGCCCCGCCGGGAACCTCCTGCCCGGTCATCGAGGCGATCAAGGACAGCCATGTTTGTCTGCTGGTCACCGAGCCCACGCCCTTCGGGCTCAACGATCTGGAACTGGCCGTGGGCATGGTGCGAGCGCTCCGGCTCCGCCATGGCGTGATCATCAACCGGGCCGACATCGGAGATCGAAAGGTGAGGGAATACTGCCGCCGCGAGGGCATCGATGTCCTCCTGGAGATTCCAGACGATCGAAACATCGCCCGAGGCTACTCCCGGGGTCAGTTGATCCTGGATGCGGCCCCTGAATACGAGAAAACATTTCACGGCCTGATGGAAAAGATCGAGGCCCTGGCTGCCGCGGAGGGGGTGCAGACATGAAGGAACTGGTGGTCATCAGCGGCAAGGGCGGCACAGGCAAGACCAGCATCGTGGCCTCATTCGCCGCCCTGACGAAGAACAAGGTGATGGCCGACTGCGATGTGGATGCCGCCGACTTGCACCTGCTTCTGGAGCCGCGCATCAAAGAGCGGGCCGAGTTCTTCAGCAGTCAGGCGGCCGTGATCGACCCGGAGCGCTGTAGCCGGTGCGGGACCTGTCGGGAGGTGTGCCGCTATGAGGCCATCGGGGAAGATTTCGTGGTGGACCGGATCGCCTGCGAGGGCTGCGGCGTGTGCGTGCACTTCTGCCCGGAGAAGGCCATCGAGCTGGTAAAAACCCGCTCCGGCGAGTGGTTTCTCTCCGACACCCGGTTCGGCCCCCTGGTGCACGCCCGGCTGGGTATTGCCGAGGAGAACTCCGGCAAGCTGGTGGCCCTGGTTCGGGAGAAGGCCAAAAAGATAGCCCGGAAAGAGGGTCGTGAGCTGATCCTGGTGGATGGGGCTCCGGGGATCGGCTGCCCGGTGATCTCCTCGATCACCGGCGCCACCGCCGTGCTGGTGGTCACTGAGCCGACCCTGTCGGGGATCCACGACATGAAGCGGGTGGTGGATCTGGCCGCCCATTTTCACATCCCCGTTTTCGTCTGCATCAACAAGTTCGATCTCAATCCGGATCTGACCTCCCGGGTGGAGAGTTACTGCCGGGAAGGCCGGCTGAAACTGGCAGGGAAGATCCCCTACGATAATGTGGTCACCAAGGCCATGGTGCAGGGAAAGACGGTGGTGGAATATTCCAGCGGAGTGGTGGCCAAGGAGATCGAGAAGCTCTGGCGCCAGATCAGCTACCATCTATCGGAGGGATGAGATCTGTGAATAGCAGAGCACAGCCCGGCTGGGGAGATGTTGTCGACAGCTATGAGGGTTGGTACCGGACGCCTCGCGGGCACAGATACGATGCCCTGGAGAAGGATCTTCTGGCCGGGCTGGTGGGGCCGGCGCAGGGCCGCCGGTTGCTGGAAATCGGCTGCGGGACGGGTCACTTCACCCGGTGGTTCCAGGAGCTGGGTTGGCGGGCCTGGGGGCTGGATCTGGACGAGGGAATGCTGGCCCGGGCCGGAGAGCTCTCCGGGGAGGAAATCAGTTACTGTCGGGGAGATGCCGAAAGGCTTCCTTTTGCCGACCGGAGCTTCGATGTCTGCGCCCTGATCACCACTCTGGAATCCACAGCCCATCCGGACCGGACCCTGGGAGAAGCTCTCCGGGTCAGTCGTCAGACCGTTCTCCTGGGCGTGCTCAACACTCTCAGCTTTCTGGCCCTGTGGAGAAGAATCCGGGCGGTCTTTCGGCCGACCATTTTTTCTCAGACCAGATTTTATTCCGGGCCCGCCCTGTGCGCCATGATCCGGAGGGTATCATGTCGGCTGGGAATTCCCGTCTCAGTGAAGATTGCTTCCGCGAGAAAAGGTTTCTTTAAGCGTTTTCCCTTGGGCGCCTTCTTCGCCGTAACCGTGGAGAGAGAAAAATAGGTGGTATCAGCGGATGTTTTTATATATTTTAACATTTTTCTATATGTTGAAGATCGGTTCATGGAGGGTTGGCGTGTCGGGAGCACAGTGTGAACATCTGGGATAAGTGAAGATGAAAAATGTTCACTAATGATAATCAATGAGCATGAATGACCGCCTTGCCCCTCTCTCGAAAAGAGAACCATCCTGGACACCGTCAGACGGCTTCAGGAGCAGGGAGGGTTGATCGGACACCTCAATGACCCCGCACATATTCAACTGAGAGTTCGGAACGATGAAGAATACCATTTCAGAGAAACAAGGTCCAGAACTCCGTGGAGTCATGCCGGAAAGGGCGGCATCTGTCTATGGGTATGAACAATTCATTCAGGATCGCTAGAGAGGAAGGTAGTAATATGGTCAGAATCGGTACGGCTATCTTCGGCCGAAGGGAACCGTAAGATCGAATATGGGAGAAAAAGAATCGTGGTATAACACGTTGAATCAGTTAAGAGTGGCCATGGTTGGAAGTTCACCTCTGTGGCCGCGGGAGTGAATCCGGAGGGAGAGTTTCCAAAGTTTCAACGACAAAGGAGAACCGATGAAGGCACAGGTCGAACAACAGGACCAGGCTTTCCAGAAACAGCAGGATGCGGATGAAAAAGCGCTTCGCCGGCGGATGGACCAGATCCAGCACAAGATCCTCATCCTCAGCGGAAAGGGCGGCGTGGGGAAGAGCACCGTGGCCGCCAATCTGGCCATGACATTGGCCCGGGACGGGAAAAAGGTCGGCCTGCTGGATGTGGATATCCACGGTCCCAGCATCCCCAAACTGGTGGGCATCATGGGACAGGTTCCCCAGATGGGCGAGCAGACCATCACGCCCATCAAGGTCGGCGATCGCCTGTTCGTCATGTCCATGGGCTCGCTGCTGCAGCATCAGGATCTCGCCGTCATCTGGCGGGGACCCTTGAAGATGGGTGCTATCAAACAGTTCCTAAAAGATGTGGAATGGGGCCAGCTGGATTTTCTGATCATCGACTCCCCTCCGGGGACCGGCGACGAGCCCCTCTCGGTGGCCCAGTTGATCCCGGATATGGACGGCGCCATTTTAGTGACCAGCCCGCAGGACCTCTCCGTGCTGGACGTGCGCAAGACGGTGACCTTCTGCCGTCAGCTGAACATGCCGGTGCTGGGCGTTGTCGAGAACATGAGCGGATTGACCTGTCCCCACTGCGGCAAAGAGATCGACGTGTTCAAAAAAGGCGGCGGCGAGCGGATGGCTCTGGAGATGAATGTGCCTTTCCTGGGACGGATCCCCATTGATCCTCAGGTAGTAGAAGCCTCGGACGCCGGCCTATCCTTTGTCTCGGAATATCCGGAGACCCCAACGGCCCAGGCCTTCGAAGAGGTCGTCCGGGTCCTTCTGGCCGGCCTGAGCCGGCCCGGGCGGAAGGCCTCCGCGACGGGCGCCGCTCCGTCTGAATCCGGCGGGGAGGAGACGTCCCGGGACCAGCAGAGGTCTCCAGGCGAAAAAACGTCGCCGCGCAAGGGAGCGTCCGGGAATCTCAAGGTCGCCATTCCCACGGCCGATGGAAAGCTGACCGCCCATTTCGGGCATTGCCGCCAGTTCGCCATCGTCGAGGTGGTCGACGGCCGGGTGAAGGCGACCACCATGGTCGAGCCGCCCGCTCATGAGCCCGGCGTGCTTCCCGAATGGCTTCACCAGCAGGGAGTCACTCTGGTCATCGCCGGCGGCATGGGGCAGCGAGCCCAGGGCCACTTCACCGAAAAGGGCATCCGGGTGATCATTGGAGCGCCGTCTCTGTCGCCGGAGGAGCTGGCCCGTCAGTACCTGGACGGTACCCTGTCGGCGGGCGAGAATATCTGCGACCATTGAAAGTATTCATGCCGTCAAGAGCCAACGATGAATAACCAGGAGGAAAGCCATGCCGACCTATCTGTATCGCTGCCAGAAGTGCGGTCAGCAGTTCGAGCGGGAACAGGGAATGAAGGACAAGCCCCTGAAACAGTGTCCGAAATGTCAGGGGGCGGTCCAGCGAGTCATCACCGGTGGACAGGGATTTATCTTCAAGGGCGGGGCCCCGACGCCCACCTTCGGTGAGAAGAGCGCCGCCGGGTCCTCCTGCTGCGGCCTGAACGATCCCTGCAGCGATCCCAAGCGGTGTTGCGGCCGCTGATCTGACCCGGTCCCATTCTCTGGTGGAGGAGGCTGAAGATGCCATCGCACCTCTATGGTCCGGTGCTGTCCCGCCGACTGGGGCATTCCCTGGGTGTGGACATCACCCCGCTGAAGACCTGCAGCTACGACTGCCTGTACTGCCAGCTGGGCAAAACCACCCGGAAATCCATCCGGCGGGAGCATTTCTATCCCCCCGGGGAGATCCTGGAGCAGATCGAGACGGCTCTCCGGGAAGGTTCGGGGCCCGATGTGGTCACCTTCTCGGGTTCCGGCGAGCCCACCCTGAATGCCGACCTGGGCGAGCTCATCCGGGGCGTCAAGGCCTTTACCGAGGTGCCGGTGGCCGTCATCACCAACAGTTCCCTGATCGCCGATCCCGGGGTGCAGGAGGATCTGCTGGCCGCCGACCTGGTGGTGCCCTCCTTTGACGCCGCCGGCGATGAGGTCTTCCAGGCCATCAACCGGCCGCACCCCGAGGTGGAGCTGGTTAAAATCCGCGACGGGCTGGTCCGTTTCCGGGACAGATACGAAGGTGAGATTCGTCTGGAGATCCTCTTTCTGGATGGCGTCAATAACCACCCCGAGGAGCTGGAGCGTCTGCGCCTGGCAGCCCGCGAGATCCGCCCCGACGGGATCGATCTGAACACGGCTGTTCGACCCCCGGCGGAGCCGTCCGCGAAAGCCCTGTCCTATGAACAGCTCGAGACCATCAGGGATTTCTTCGGGGAAAAGGCCCGGATCGTCTTTCGGTCGCCGCTGCTGCGCCGCCAGGCCAGCTCTCACCGGACCGGCCAGGCCATCCTGGAGATGGTCGGCCGGAGGCCCTGCAGCCTGGAGGAGCTGAGCGCCGCCCTGGGATTTCACCGCCATGAGATCAGCAAGTTTCTGGGAGCGCTGGTTGAGGAGGGAAAGATAGAGGAGCGGCGCCACGCCGGGGGCACCTTCTTCGTGGCCGGGGAAGACCGTTCGTGATCTTCGTCTGGAGAGGAGCAGCGGGCCTTAATTTGCAATGAGTTCTTTGCTTTAGGGGCGGTTGGTGAACCGCCCCTTTTTTTGTTCCCGCCTGACGTCCGGCTTACTGGCCCGAACTCTTCGACCCGGGCCAGACGGCATCGACGCTGACTTCCACACGGTAAGCCCGTCCGGCTGCGGCGGCAAAGTTGCCGATGGGGATGGGGATGGTGGTGTAGGTGGTGTAGGTCTGGGCGGTGGCGTTCCACTCGCTGACGGTGTAGCAGTCGACGGCCGGCGAACTGTTGGCCTCGATATGGTCCTTCAGGTCCGAGGCGCTGTCCATGGCGGCGATGTGCATGGGAACGGAGATCCAGGTGTAGTCCGTGCCGGTGGTGGTGGTCAGATCGAAGCTCACCGAATCCTGCGGGGGCACATCTCCCGTCAGGGACCAGACGGCATCGCCGTCGACCTCCACCCGATAAGGCCGCCCCGGCTGGAGCGGGAAGTCACCCAGCGGGATGGGGATGGTGGTGTAGGTGGTATAGGTCTGGGCGGTGGCGTTCCACTCGCTGACGGTGTAGCAATCGACGGCCGGCGAGCTGTTGGCCTCGATATGGTCCTCCAGGTCCGAGGCCATGGCCAGAGCGGCATCGCTGAGACAGAGGGTCACCCAGGTGTAATCCGTGCCGGTGGTGGTCTTCAGGCTGAAGTCGTATTCGCCGACGGCATTGGAGACCGGCGACCGGTTCTCCGATGTGTCCACCGATCTCACCCGATAGACCCGGTTGGTGTCCGGCTGTCCCACGGCTCCGGCATCCAGGTAGGTGGTGTCGGTGGTGCCGCCCACCGAATCACCCGGCGTGACGGCCGAGGCGCTGCGGTAGATGATATAGCGGGCCACGGCGATGTTGTCGAAGGGCTCCGACCAGGTCAGCCGGGCGTCGCCGCCCTTGGAAAAGTTTTCCACCGAGATGGTCAGGTCGTCGATGGCACTGGGCGGCACGGCGTCCCCTCCGGCCAGGTTCATCTTGGCGGCGAAGCCGTCGTCGCCGTTGACCAGGGTATCGAAAACCATCGGAGTGATGGGGAAATTGGCCGAAGCGGTCAATCCGGTCAGGTAGATGTTGTCGAAATCGTCGATGACGATATCGGATCCCCAGTCGGCGCCGCTGCCTCCCAGGAATGTCGAATAGAACAGGCTGTCGCCGGCGATCTTCAGGGCGGTGACGAAGGCGTCATCCTGACCGTTGGCGGTGGGATCGAAGGCCCCCACCGTGGCGGGATAGTTCGAGGAATAGGTCTCGCCGGTGACGAAGGCCCGCTGATTCTGATCCAGGCTGATGCCGTTGGCCAGATCGGACTGGGACCCGCCTATATAGGTTGAATACCGCAGGCCGCCGCCGGATGCGGTCAACTTGCTGACGAAGGCCTCGCCGTTGGAAAAGAGCGTATCGAAGCAGCCCGCGGTGACCGGAAAATCGGACGAGTAGGTCTCTCCGGCCACGTGGGCCTGGAGGGTGTCGTCCAGGACGATACCGTAGCCGTAATCGGAATTGTTGCCTCCCAGATAGGTGCTGTATATCAGCGTGCTGCCGGAGGTGTTCAGCTTGGCCACGAACACATCGTAGTCCCCGTTGTGCGAGGTGTCGTAGGCGCTGGGGGTGGCGGGAAAGTCCAGCGAGTTGGAGTATCCCGTCAAATAGGCGTTTCCGGAGTTGTCGGTGACGATATCACGGCCGTAATCCTCCTCGCCGCCGCCCAGAAAGGTGGAATAGAGCAGCGTGCTGCCGGCCGGGTTCAGCTTGGTCACGAAGGCCTCGACGTTGGCGAAGGAGGTATCGACGGCCTCCTGGGTGGTGGGAAAATCTCCGGCGCCGGCGCTGCCGGTGATCAGAATATTGCCCGGGTTATCCAGCGTGATGCCGTACCCCACATCGAAACCGCCGCTGCCCAGGAAGGTGGAGAAGACCAGATTCGTGCCCGTGCTATTCAGCTTGACCACGAAGGCGTCCTGAAAACCGTTGTGGGTGGTGTCGTAGGAACCATAGGTGACGGGAAAGTCGGCCGACCAGGTGGCCCCGGTGACGCAGGCGCGATTGCTGCCGTCCAGGACGATGTCAAAACCTTCCTCGGGCATGCTGCCACCCAGATAAGTGGCGTAGATCAACACGGTGCCGTTGGCATTGAGCTTGGCCACGAAGGCGTCCCCGCCGCTCCCGGAGCTGTCGTAAGCTCCGGCGGTGATGGGAAAATCGGCCGATCCGGTCTGTCCCACCAGATAGATGTTGCCGCCCTCATCATAGGTCACGCCGTAGCCGATATCGGCACCGGTACCGCCCAGGAAAGTGCTCCAGATCAGATCGGTGACATCGGCCCGGGCCGGATGAACGGCCGTGAACAGGGCCATCGCCAGAAATAACAGCACCAGCCACGGCGCGAAAAACGGACCTGCCCATGTCGCTGGTTTCATATGGGTCCTCCTTGATGAACTGTTTTTTGTGCTCAGGATCCGAGAGCCGAGTCCCGGAAAACCAGAACAAATCAAACCTGTTTAGCTTTCATCAATCTCCAGGCCAGGACCAGCGCCAGAATATTCACCGGCATCTGGAACAGCCACAGGTTCCAGATGTTGGCCCAGGAGGTCAGATAGCCCCGGCCGAGGTAGTGCAGCGGCACGAACAGGGTGGGGGTCCACAGCAGGGCCAGCAGCCAGGTCCCGGCCGGCTCCGAGATTGCTCGGAGGGAGAGTCTCTGCCGGGACCATTGCTCGGCCAGCAGGCTCCACAGAACAAAGGACAGCACGGCGATCAGGGCTGCGACCGGAATCTGCACGGCCCGCTGCGGGGCCGGACGGGCCAGGGTGTATATGCCGAAGCCGGCCAGGACGGCCCCGATATCGATCAGCGACAGGGCCAGGCTATTAAGCAGCAGGCGTATTGTCTTCATCGGTAAAGGGATCGAACCAGATAGCGCAGGGTGATCGTTCCTGGGGGATCCTTTCCTCTATAAATCTCGATGTGATCTGTTGCCGAAATAAGATTCCATGCGATCGAAGGCTGTATTGATCTCCTGTTCGGAAACACAGAAGGACAGCCTCAGGTGGCCCTGTCCCGTGGGCCCGAAAGCGATACCCGGGGTGGTCGACACCCGGGCCTCTCTCAGCAGTCTCTTACAGAAAGCCGTCGAATCGTCCCGGCCTTCCGGCATCACGATTTTGGGGAACATCAGATAGGAGCCGCCGGGTGTGTGGTATTCGAAGACCGTGCCGAGATCGTCGAGGCGACGGCACATCAGATCTCGGGCGGACCGGTAATGGGTTTTAAAATTCTCCACGCAGTCCTGAGGCCCTTGCAGAGCGGCCAGCGCCGCATATTGTGAGACCACCGGGGCGCAGATGGCAAAAGGAATGTGCGCCTTGGTGATATGCGGGATGACGGCTTGCTCGGCGTGCAGATAGCCGATTCTCCAGCCGGTCATGGCATACGTCTTGGTGAAGGTGTAGCAGCTTACCGTACGAGGTCTCAGCTCGGGAATGGAGGCGATGCTGAAATGCCTATGATCGTCGTAGACAAAGTATTCGTAGGCCTCATCCGTGATGACCATAAGGTTGTTTTCCAGGACCACCTCGGCCAGCTGGCGGAGCTGTTCTTCGGAAAAGACGCTGCCGGTCGGGTTGGAGGGTGAACAATACAAAATGGCTTTTGTTCGCGGGGTGATGGCTTTTTTAATGCCCGCCATGTCGAGGATGAATCCCTGTTCCTCGAGGGTGGGGACGAGAACGGGTTTTGCGGAGGCGATGATGACCTGTCGGATATGGGTCGAATAGGTCGGAGACGGCAGAATCACCTCGTCGCCGGGATCGAGCAAGGCCATCACGGCGGCGGATATTCCTTCGATGGCGCCGACGGTGACCAATATTTCATCCGCCTCGGCATTGATATTGTTGTCCCGCTTGAGCTTCTTCACGATCTCGCGACGAAGCTCCGGCAGGCCGGCCGCTTCTGAGTATCCCCCCACCCGTCCCTCTCTGATGGCCGAGATGGCTGCTTCCCTGATATGCTCTGGCGTCCCCGAGGTGGGCTTGGCCCAGGAGAGGAAGGCCACGTCCTCGATCTCTTTGGACAATCTGGTCATTTCGTGGATGGCGGATTTTTCAATATGCAAGATTCTGTCGGATAATCTCGGAGTGCCTTTCATTCCGTACCTTTCTTTCGCGTCGTCTGTATCTTCGGGGTTCTGTATTCTTCCGGCGATTCCCTCTCATTCCATGTACGAATCGATGACCCGCCAGGTGATCCGGCCGCCCCGGGCGACGCCGTATTCCAGCA
>CAZOYL010000023.1:0-28662 GCA_964584035.1 uncultured Gemmatimonadota bacterium
GGTCCCTGATCCTGATTCAGCGCCAGATCGTATATAGCGCGTGTGGCATAGCGCCCGCGGGTTGAGAGACGCATTCGAAACCTCCCTTCCTAAAATTCAGCTTCGTAATTACCCTACTACTTTTTAGGATATTATAAGTAAATCTTCAGTAATGTCAAGGTTTTTTCAGGAGAATATTATCAGCAGAAAAAATGACTTGATTTTTTCTATTATCCATTCTATTAATTATTCTTCCTTTTTCCCAAAGAAAAAAGCCGGAGAGTTACCTGTTGTGTTTTTTTTAGGCAACCCGCCTGTCGAATCGGGCGTCAAAAACAAAAGACATGATCGAGAGAGGAATATTGAACGGATCATTTCCTCATCATATAGGTATTTAGTATAGAGAATATCATACTCGGCCGTTAAAAACGATCACGTCACAATTTTCCGACGAGGAGAAAAACATGCATCAGGACATCGTCGCGCTCAATGAGAGGATCAGCGCCGAGAGCACTTTCGTGGACCAGATCCTGACCGAGGTCCACAAGGTCATCGTGGGCCAGGATGATATGGTCGAGAAACTGCTCATCGGACTGCTGGCCAACGGGCACATTCTCCTGGAGGGCGTCCCCGGCCTGGCCAAGACCATGGCCGTAAAAACGCTGGCCGACACCATCCAGACCTCGTTCCAGCGCTTGCAGTTCACCCCCGACCTGCTGCCCGCCGACCTGTTAGGCACCATGATCTACAACCAGAAGACGGGAGAATTTGTCCCTAAAAAAGGCCCCATCTTTTCCAATCTGGTGCTGGCCGATGAGATCAACCGGGCTCCGGCCAAGGTCCAGAGCGCCCTCCTGGAGGCCATGCAGGAACGGCAGGTGACCATCGGCGACCACACCTATCCCCTGGACGATCCCTTCCTGGTCATGGCCACGCAGAACCCCATCGAACAGGAGGGCACCTACCCCCTGCCCGAGGCTCAGGTGGACCGTTTTATGCTCAAGCTGAAGGTCAGCTATCCGAACCGCAAGGAGGAGCGCAGCATCATAGACCGCATGACTGCGGGACCTGTGCCCGCCGCCAAGGCCGTCATCGAGCCCGGCGCCATCATCGCCGCCCGGTCGGTTGTCAACTCGGTCTACGTGGATGACAAAATCAAGGATTATATCGTCGATCTGGTCTTTGCCTCCAGGCAGCCGGAGGAATACGGACTGAAAGATCTCAAGGGATTGATCGCCTACGGCGCCTCGCCGCGAGCCTCTATTTATCTGACGCTGGCTTCCCGGGCTCACGCCTTCCTGCATCGGCGGGGTTATGTCACGCCCGAAGATGTCAAGTCCATCGGCCTGGACGTGCTGCGTCATCGCATCATCTCCACCTATGAAGCCGAAGCCGAGGAGATCACCGCGGAGGATATCGTCGGAAGAATTTTCGACACCGTCGAGGTTCCCTGATGCTGCCCAAAGAGATCCTTCATAAGATCAGGCGTATAGAGATCCAGACACGCCATCTGGTCAACGATGTCTTCAGCGGCGAGTACCATAGCGTGTTCAAGGGCCGGGGTATGGAGTTCTCTGAGGTGCGGGAATATCAGCAAGGAGACAGCATCAAGACCATCGACTGGAACGTCACGGCCCGGATGGGGCATCTGTTCGTCAAGAAGTTCGTCGAGGAACGGGAGCTGACCGTCATGCTCATGGTGGACGCCAGCTCATCCGGCCGGTTTGGAAGCCGGCGCAAGACCAAGCGGGAGATCGCCGCGGAGATCAGCGCCCTGCTGGCTTTCTCGGCCATCAAGAACAACGACCGTGTGGGGCTGATTATCTTCACCGATGAGGTCGAAAAGTTCGTTCCCCCAAAAAAGGGCACCAAACATGTCCTCCGGGTCATTCGCGAGCTGCTCTATTTTCAGCCCGTCAGACGGGGAACCAGCATCGCTTCGGCGTTGGAATATCTCAACCGGTTGACCCGTCGAAAAGCCGTCGTTTTTCTTATTTCCGATTTTCTGGACGATGGCTACCAGCGGGCTCTCCGGGTGGCCAACCGACGCCATGACCTGGTGGCCATCGCCGTCATCGATCCCCGGGAACAGGTCCTTCCCGGAGTCGGTCTGGTGGAGCTGGAGGATGCCGAAACAGGCCGGATGATTCTGGCCAACACATCAGACGAAGGATTCCGCCGGCGTTTCGCCGATCAGAACGCTGACCGGATCGATGAGAGAACCCGACGGTTTGCGGCCATGAACGTCGACTCGGTCAACATCGTTCTGGATGAGTCCGAGGATCCTTACCTGGCACCGTTGATGAAATTCTTTCGGATGCGGGCTAAACAGCTTCGTTAAAACGAAGCTGTTTAGCCAGGGTTAATAAGTTTCATTGAGAATGAAACTTATTAACAAAGATGAATGAACTTCGCCGGAGACGAATCGCGTTCTCCCGACATTTGAAACAGAGATGCTAAACACACCTTAAAGGAGGGCTGCCGATTTGATCGAGGTCAGTGATCTCACCAAGGACTACGGCCCCACCAGAGCCATCGAGGGGGTGAGCTTCCGGGTCGATCAGGGAGAGATCCTCGGGTTGCTGGGGCCCAACGCGGCTGGAAAGACGACCACCATGCGCATCCTGACCTGCTATTTGCCGTCTACATCGGGCACCGCCAGGGTGGCCGGCTATGATGTCTTCGAGGACGCCCTGGAGGTGCGCAAACGGATCGGCTATCTGCCGGAGAATCCGCCGCTGTACGACGATATGTCCACCTTCCAATATCTCGATTTCGTCTCCAAGATCAAAGGCATCGATTCACGGGAGCGGCAGCGGCGGATCGACGAGGCGGTGGAACGGTGTTATTTGAAAGAGGTCGAGGACACTCTGATCGGCAGACTGTCCAAGGGCTACCGGCAGCGGGTGGGTCTGGCCCAGGCTCTGGTGCATGATCCCGAGGTGATCATCCTGGATGAACCCACCATGGGGCTGGATCCCAAGCAGATCATCCAGGTCCGGGAGCTGATCAAGGACCTGGGAGGGCGGCATACCGTCATTCTCAGTTCCCATATCCTGCCCGAGGTCAGCCAGACCTGCCAGCGGGTGGTGATCATCAACCGGGGCCGGGTGGTGGCCGAGGACACGCCGGAAAATCTGACCGGCCAGCTGAAGGGCGCCGAGCGGCTGTTTCTCAGGGTGTCCGGTCCGGCCGGCGAAGTGGCTCAGAAGATCCAGGGATTGCCCGGCGTCACGGCCGTGACCCTGACGGCCAGTTCCGCAGATCAGGAGCACGACTTTCAAGTGGAGAGCCAGCTGAAACGAGACGTCAGGCGGGAGCTGGCAGACGCCATCGTGACATCCGGATGGGGTCTGCTGGAGATGCGGCCGGTAGGCATGAGCCTGGAGGAGGTCTTCCTCCACCTGACCACCGAGGAGGAGGTGAACCGGTCATGACCAACGTCCTGGCACTCTGGCAGAAAGAAATGCGCACCTACTTCACCTCTCCGATCGCCTACGCGGTCATGGTGGTCTTCCTGCTGCTGTCCGGATATTTCTTCTATGGCATTCTGGCCAGTTTCGTCGAGTTCGCCATGCGGGCCGCCTTCCAGGCGCAATATTATCGCATGCCTATGCCGGCGCTGAACGTCAACGAGCTGGCCATCCGGCCGCTGTTCCAGAATCTCAGCGTCATTTTCATCTTCCTGCTGCCGATGATCACCATGCGGTTGTTCGCCGAGGAAAAACGGTCCGGCACCATCGAGCTGCTGTACACCTCCCCCATCACGCGCACCCAGATCATCCTGGGGAAATACCTGGCCGCTCTGGCCCTGTTCACCGTCATGATCCTGCTCACCATGATCCATCAGGCCTTCTTCTTTATCTACGGAAACCCCGAGCTGGGCCCGGTGCTGACCGCCTATTTGGGCGTCTTTCTGCTGGGAGCCTCCTTCCTGTCGCTGGGACTGCTGATCTCCACGCTCACCGAGAATCAGATCATCGCAGCCGTGGTCGGCTTCGGGCTGTTTCTGCTGCTCTGGGCCATCGGCTGGCTGGCTCATTCCGCCGGCCCGGGCCTCAGAGGTGTCCTCTCGTATCTGTCCCTCTTCGAACATTTCGATGACTTCGCCAAGGGCGTCATCGACACCCGGGATGTGATCTACTATCTCAGCTTCACCTTTTTCGGTCTCTACCTGACCTACCGCTCGCTGGAGTCCGCTCGCTGGAGATAGCGTCCGTTCCGGAGCCAATGATGAACGATGGAGGAGGAGCTCGAAATGAACGACCATCGCAAGAGCTTGAAAAACAGGCCTATAAAGAATATGCTGGGAAAACGTTCCACCAGGTTCGGGGCCAATGCCCTGACCATGATCGTCATCGTCCTGGGCATCCTGATCCTGATCAATTTCCTGGGCACACGGCATCACCACCGTTTCGACGCCACCGCCGGGAACCGCTTCAGCCTCTCCGATCACACCGTTAAAGTGCTCCGGGGAGTGGATCAGGAGGTGGTCATCACCGCCTTTCTCCAGGGAGAGGATACCGCCCTGCGGGATCTGCTGGCCGAATATGCCTATTCCAACCGTCTGGTCAGCTTCCGTTTCATCGATCCCGACAGCGAGCCGAACATGGCCAAGGCCTATGAGATCACCCGGTACGGGACGATCGTGGTGGAGAGCGGCGACAAGGTGGAAAAGATCGAGCAGCACACGGAAGAGGAACTGACCAACGCCATTCTCTCGGTCACCCGGGAGGGTAAAAAGGTCATCTGCGTCCTGTCGGGCCACGGCGAGAAGGACATCGACTCCGAGGATCCGAGGGGTTACAGCCTGGCCAGAGACGCGCTGGAGAATGAGAATTACGATATCAGGAGGCTGATCCTGGCCACCGAGGGAGAGGTCCCATCCGACTGTTCCGTGCTGCTGATAGCCGGCCCGGAGAAGTACCCTCTGGAGGCGGAGGTGCAAGCCATCGAACGCTATCTGGATGGCGGCGGGAAAGTGATGGTCCTGCTGGAACCTGATCCCGCCACCGGCCTGACCGAGTTTTTACAATCCTACGGACTGCAGGTGGGACAGGATCTGGTCCTGGATGCCAGCGGTGTGGGCCGCCTGTTCGGCATGGGTCCGGCCATACCGCTGGTCTCGCAATATGAACCCCACGCCATCACCGACGCATTCGACATCATGACCTTCTTCCCGACCGCCCGTTCGGTCACTCCGACCCAAACTCCGCCCCCCAATTTGAGCGTTCAGCCGCTGGTCAGGACCGGCCCGAACAGCTGGGGAGAGACGGAGCTGGGCACCGAAACGGCCCAGCTGGACCCCGACCGGGACCTGCCCGGTCCGGTGACCATCGCAGCAGTGGTAGATACCCGTCAGGAGGATATCCCGGCGGATACGGCCGCGGTCCGGCCGCTGACCCGTCTGGTCGTTTTCGGGGATTCCGACTTCGCCAGCAACGCCTACTTCGCAACCTCCGGGAATGGAGATCTGTTTCTCAACACCCTCAACTGGCTGGCCCAGGATGAGGACCTGATCTCCATTCGTCCCACGGATGCGGAGGACCGCCGGGTCACCCTGACGCCCCGGCAGTCGCGGATGATCTTCTCCATCTCGGTCATCCTCATGCCCCTGGCCGCTCTCATCCTGGGAGCGGTGATCTGGATTCGACGCCGGTAACAGAATCATCGAAAAGAGGATATCCACTTCCGGCGACCGGCACAGTGGAGGAGCATCGGACATATGAAATTCAAGAGTACGCTGCTGTGGGCGATCATTCTCATCATTCTGGCCGCCTTCGTCTACCTGTACGAGATCAAGGGCGGCCAGCAGCGGCAATCAGCGGACAGGGAGGCGAATCGACTCCTGCCGGTGACCGCCGGGGAGATCACCGAGCTGACGCTGACACGTTCCGACGAGACGGTCATCTGCCGCCGCACGGATGACGGCTGGCAGATCACCGAGCCGCTGACCGCGGCCGGAGACGGTGCGGCCATCGAAAGAATTCTGGAAACGCTGGCCGGGGCCGAGACGCATCGGATGGTCAGCGATTCGGCCGCCGACCTGACCCCCTTCGGGTTGGATCCGCCGAAGGCCACCGTGGAGGTCGGCAGCGGGGCGGCGACGATCGGGATCGTTCATTTAGGGCAGAAGAACCCCTCCGGCTCGTACATTTACGCCCGCCGTGAGGGCCGCCCCGGCGTCTATCTGACCGACCCGACGCTGCTCACCCAGGCGCAGACAGAGCTGTTCCAGCTGCGCGACCGCCGCATCCTGTCTTTCGAGCAGGCCCAGGTGCGGGGCCTGACGCTGCGGCGGGCTCAGGAGAGCATCGAGATGATCCGTGATGCGAACGGCTGGAAGCTTAAGAAACCACTTCAAGTATCGGCTAATAATGAATTAATTGAAGGTATGTTAAGAAAATTATCATCTGCCCGCGCGAGCGCCTATGTGGACGAGGCACCGGGAAACATTCGGCCCTACGGACTCGATCGGCCGGAACTGTCGGTTACCCTGATCCTGGGTCCGGAGGCCGCTCAAAAGACCCTTCACATCGGCGCCCGCCATGATCAGGGACGCTACGCCCGGGACGAATCCAGGGATCCCGTGTTCGTCATCCCCGACGATCTCTACGAGACTTTGAATCAACAGGTCTTCGATCTCCGGGACAGGGCGGTGCTATCCTTCGACCAGAGCCTGGCAACGGAACTGGAGCTGCGGCACGATGGGATAACGATCATCTGCCACAGGGACACCTCGGGGCAGTGGAACCTGTCGGTCCCCGAATCCACCGCCGCCGACCGCTGGGAGGTGGAGGCCATCCTCTCCTCCCTGGCCGGCCTGCAGGCCGAGGAGTTCATCGACGAGAATCCCGCCGATCTGGACCGTTACGGCCTATCGGATCCGCGCCTGGAGGCCATCCTCAGGGATGATGGGGGACAACAGCTTGCCTCGCTGCGCCTCGGGCGGGAAACGGATGAGGGGGTCTATGCCTGCGGCGGCAAGGGTGCGCCGGTGGTCCTGGTCAACCGGACGATCGTCACCGGCCTGTCCCCGGATCCGGAGACCCTGAAAAAGAGAGAGACGACAACGCCGTGAGATCTCGTTTCGCTGACAGAGGATCGGCTATCCTGGAGCGTTCCTGGCTGGTGATCGCGATGTGCCTGGCCGGGCCATGCTGCCAAACCCGGCCGGCAATGGCCGAGGTGATCGTGGAGACATCGGTCGACCGGGATACTGTGACCATCGCCGATCCGGTGATCTTCGCCATCGACATCCTGGCCCCGCCGGGAGTCGAGGTGCAGGCCCCCCCTCCCGACCGCCAGCTGGGCCCTTTCGAGGTTCGGGATGTCCAGATTCTGCCTCCCGATGAGCCGGCCGGGGAGCCGCGGCACACCCGGATCCTGTGGACTCTGGTTCCCTTCCAGACCGGCCCGCTGGAGATTCCCTCGGTCACGATCGTGGCCACCGACACATCGGGAGCCTCCGACACGCTTCGGACCCGCGAGGAATTCATCCAGGTGGCCAGTCTGGAACCCGATCTTCAGGGCGATATCCGCGACATCAAGCCGCCCGAGGAGCTGCCCGGGGGACGAGCCTGGATCGGATGGCTGATCGGCGGCCTGATCCTAACATCCGCCGGTCTGTGGCTGCTGCGCTTTCTCCGCCGCCGGCGGCTGCGCCGTGACCTGGAGGCAATCCCCTATCAGGGACCGCCGCGTCCGGCCGACCGCATCGCCCTGGAGGAATTGAACCGCATCGCGGCCCTTCAGCTGGTGGACAAGAGCCTGATCAAGGAACTCTATATCCAGGTCTGCGACGTCATTCGCCGCTATATCGAGGGGCGTTACGCCATCGGCGCCATGGAGCTGACGACCTGGGAGCTGATTGAGGAATTAGAGCGAACGGCCGTGCCCCGGGACCATCGTGGGGATTTCCGGTCCTTCCTGCAGGAATGCGATCTGGTCAAGTTCGCCAAACACATCCCCCCCGCCGAGGTTTGTGAAACGCTGCTGCACCGGGCTCGCCAGCTGGTTCTGTCGACCCGCATTTCGCTCCGGCCGCCGCTGTCGGAGAAAATACAGGACGTCCCGACCGGTGGACAACCGGCCGGTGTCCCCCGATCGTGAGGATCGCCCATGCGCCTGGCCCATCCCTATTATCTTCTGCTGCTGATCCTGATCCCCGGTTTGATCTGGTGGCGGTTACACCGGGGAAAATATTTCACCGCCGGACTGCTCTATTCGGACACCGGGCTGATCCGTTCGGCTCAGAGATCGAGCCGGGTCCTGTGGCGTCATCTCCCGTCGATCCTGCGGGGTTCGGTTCTATTCCTGTTCATCCTGGCTCTGGCCCGGCCGCAGTCGGGACGGCATGGCGAGGAAATCCTGACCGAAGGGATCGACATCGTGCTTTGCCTGGACATCTCCAGCAGCATGAAAGCCGAGGACTTTCAGCCGAAAAACAGGCTTCACGTGGCCAAAGAGGCGGCGGCCACCTTTATCTCCGAGCGAAAGACCGACCGTATCGGCATGGTGGTCTTCGCCGCCAAAAGCCTGACCCAGTGCCCCCTGACTCTGGATCGAGACATCCTGCTCGATTTTCTGGATCGCGTGGACATCGGCATGATCGAGGACGGCACAGCCATCGGCATGGCCATCGGCACCAGCGTCAACCGGCTGCGGGACTCGGAAGCGAAAAGCAAGGTGATCGTGCTGCTGACCGACGGAATCAACAACCGTGGGGAGATCGATCCGGTGACCGCCGCGCGCATGGCGGCCGCCTTCGACATCAGGATTTACACCATCGGAGCCGGCACCCGGGGAACCGCTCCCTATCCCGTCGAGGACCGTTTCTTCGGGACGCGATACGTCCAGATGCCGGTGGAGATCGACGAGGAAACGCTCACCGAGATCGCCGATATTACCGGCGGACAATATTTCCGCGCCACCGACGCCGAGGGGCTCAAGGAGATCTTCGGGCGGATCGACCAGATGGAGAAAACGCAGGTCAAAACGCGCCATTACGTCGAATACTCCGAGAAGTTCCAATATATTCTGGCGCTGGCCCTGTTTCTGCTGATCGCCGAGCTTGTCCTGACCCAAACCATTCTGCGAAAGCTGCCCTGAGAGGGAACAGGATATGACCTTCGCCCGCCCACATCTGCTCTATCTGCTCTGGCTGGTTCCGGCCGCCATTCTGTTCTTCCTCTGGTCGGCCCGAAGCCGCCGCCGGAATCTGGCCCGTCTTATCGGGCCGGAGCTCTCCGGTCAGCTGACAGCCTCGGTCAGCCGCCGCAGGAGAACCTGGAAGACCATCTGCATCGTCCTGGCGCTGCTGGCCGCCGTGCTGGCTCTGGCCCGACCTCAGTATGGCCGGAAGCTGCGGATGATTCAGAGAAAGGGTATCGACATCGTCATCGCCCTGGACACTTCCGACAGCATGCTGGCCGAGGATATCAAGCCGAACCGCCTGAAACGCGCCAAACAGGAGATCTCTACGCTCATCGACCGGCTGCAGGGCGACCGGGTGGCCCTGGTGGCCTTTGCCGGAGATGCCTTCGTGCAGTGTCCCCTGACCAGCGACTATGGGGCGGCCAGGATGTTTCTGGACATCATCGACCAGAACATCGCACCGGGCACGGCCATCGGGAAAGCCATCCAGACCTGCATCGATGTTTTCCAGGAAAAGGAGCATAAGTACAAGGCCATTATTCTGATCACCGACGGCGAAGATCATCGTTCCGATCCCCTGGAGGCGGCCAGGAGAGCAGCCCAGGAGGGCATCCGGATCTATGCCATCGGCGTGGGATCGTCCGGCGGGACGCCCATTCCGATGCGCGATGAGCGCGGTGATCTGGTGGAATACAAGAAGGACCGCCGGGGCGAGACGGTCATGTCGCGCCTGGACGAGGTCACCCTGCAGCAAATCGCCCTGGAGACCAAGGGGCGCTATTACCGGGTCACCACCGGCGAGATGGAGCTGGAAAGGATCCTCGAGGAGTTGGAGAGCATGGAGAAAAAGGAGCTGGCCTCCCGGGAGTACGATCTGAAAGAGGACCGCTATCAATACTTTCTCCTGGCGGCCGTCATCTTTCTGGCGGCCGAGGCCGCACTGGGCGAGCGGAGGAGGAAAGGAAAAGATGTCTTGGCATGATCATAACACCGCCTGCCGGCGGCTGGCCGCGGCCTTCATTCTGCCGATCATGATCCTGCTGCTGATTCCGGACAGCGCCCGGAGCTCGGCGGCCGGAGAGGTTCGCCGGGGGAACAAGGCTTACCTCCGGGAACGCTACGACGAGGCGCTCAAGGCATACCGGGAAGCGCAATTAGAAGAACCGGATGCGGCTTCCCTGCACTTCAACATCGGCAACGTCCACTATCGCCAGGAGAACTGGCCGGAAGCACAGAGGGAATTCGAACTCTCCCAATCCGGCGATAACCCCACCCTGTCCGCTCGAGCCTGTTACAACATGGGCAACACACTTTTTCGCCAGGGAAACCTGCCGGAGGCGGCCGAGGCTTATAAAAGCGCTCTGAAGCTCGACTCCGGTGATATGGATGCGAAGTACAATCTGGAGCTGGTTCTGCAGTTGATGCAGGAACAGTCCCAGCAGCAACAGCAGCAAGATCAGCAACAGGATCAGCAACAGGATCAGCAGCAAGATCAGCAGCAAGATCAGCAACAGGATCAGCAGCAGGAGGAAGGGCAACAGGATCAACAACGGCAGCAGGAAGAGAACCAGCAGCAGCAGCCGGAACAGGAACAGCAGGAACAAAAGGAGCAGCAAGAACAAAAGGGCGAACAACAGCAGCCGCAGGACCAGGAAGCGGCATCGTCAGAGGAACAGGAGGTCGCCCAGCCGGAACCCGGAGAGATGTCTCCCCAGGAGGCGGCCCGCCTGCTCAATGCCATCCGGGAGCAGGAGGAAAAGGCACAGGAGGAACGCCGGGCCGCCCGTGCGCAGGAAGGCCGCCGAGGGGAGTTCGATTGGTAGAAATTACCGTGTCCATGTTCGCTGTTCGTGTTCGAAGAAAAACCGGCAGGCAGGAAACAGAAGGCATTTGGCATTCGGCATTCGGCATTCGGCAGTTGGTGGTAAGCGGTGAACACTGAGCAGCGTCCCGCTGCCGCCCCGAGGCCTGGAGCTGAGATCGTGGGCTCACGAAACTCGAGCTTCAGTTCTGAACCGATCATTGGAATTCAGCGAACCATGAAAAATTACCGATTTCAAATTTTCAGACTTCAATATTCACTATTCCTGGTCACTCTCACCCTCCTGTTGACCATCTCTGGTTTATCCTTTGCCCAGGAGGAGCTGACCTTCATCGCCTCGGTGGATAAGACCCGGCTGGGACTGGACGATCATCTGGTCCTGACCGTCTCCGTCTCCGGTTCCGACATCGGCGGGATTCCCGATCCGATGCTGCCCGATCTGAAGGATTTCCAACTGATCGGAACCAACCGGTCCAGCTCATCCCAGTTCACCCTGGTCAACGGGAAGATGACCTCATCCAAGACCATCGATTATCTCTACACCCTCAGGCCGAAGAAAACCGGCCCGCTGACCATCGGATCGGCCAGTCTGGATTTCAAGGGGACATCCTACCGCACAGAGCCGGTTCAGGTCGAGGTGGTCAAGGGCTCCGTCTCAGGGTCAGGGAAAAGTTCCTCTCAAACGCAGGCGCCAAAGCCTTCGGCGCCGGCCGTTCCTGAGGAACTGACGACCGACGACCTGTTCGTGCGGGTGGCGCTCGACCGCCGTTCGGTCTCTGTCGGACAGCAGGTGACCGCCACCTATACCCTCTATAACCGGGCCAGCCTGATCAATGTGCAGTACGGCCAGGTACCCCCCTTCACGGGATTCTGGACGGAGGAGATCTTTGACGCCGAGCGGCTTGATTTCCAGCAGCAGGTCATCGGCGGCAAGCGCTCTCAGGTGGCGGTTCTGAAAACATTGGCTCTGTTTCCCACGACCAGCGGCGATATCGCGGTGGACCCGCTGCAGCTGATCTGCGACCTGAGACAGTCCGGTCGCGATCTGTTCGACTTCTTCGGCCGCACCCGGCGGGTGCGCATCTCCACCCAGCCGGCCACCATCACCGTGAACCCTTTGCCGGCGGAGGGCAAACCGCCGGACTTCTCCGGAGCGGTGGGCCAATATACGCTCAAGGCCTCGGTCAACGAGACGGAGATGGCCGCCGGCGAGCCGCTGGAACTGACCGTCGAGGTTCGCGGGGAGGGCAATCTGAAAACCCTGCCTCCCCCCCGGCTGCCGGCATTGGACAGCTTCAAATCCTTCGACCCGGAGATCAGCGAATCCATAACCCGTGCCGGAGGCCGGATCGGCGGCCGGAAAACATACTCTTACGTGCTGGTTCCGAAAGAGGAAGGCCGCCACCGCATCGATCCCCTGATGATGAACTTTTTCGATCCCGTGAAGGCCCAGTATCGTCAGATCCACACGGAGCCGATCGACATCCTGGTTCTGCCGGGCCAGGAGGAAACCTATCCGCTGACCGTGGGGCTCAGCAAGGAGGAGATTCGCATTTTAGGAAAGGATATTCGCTACATCAAACCGGCCTCCGCTGATCTCAAACACCAGGGCGATCCCCTTTACGGCAGCCTTTTTTTCCAAATCATCCAGGCCATTCCCCTGCTGGCCGTTCTGGGCGCCTACCTGACACGCCGGCGGCGAGACCGCCTCAGCTCCGACGTGCCTTATGCCCGAAGACGCCAGGCCGCAAAAACGGCCCGGAAGCATCTCCGATCGGCCGAGAAACTGATCGCGGAAACCTCCCCGGCACCCTTCTATGGCGCGCTGTCCAGAGGACTGTGCGAATATGCAGCCGGCAAACTCAACCTGACCGCCGCCGTGCTGACCAGCCAGGAGCTCCAGGGGGAACTGAGCAAGCGGCAGATTGAGCCGGAGCTTATTCAGCGTGTGACCGATTGCATGAGCGCCTGCGATCTGGCCCGCTTCGCTCCGGCCGGCAAGCAGGCGGAGGATCGCCGCAAGTTGCTGCGGGAAACGAAAGACCTGATCTCGAAACTTGAGCGGGCAGGGCTATGATATGAAACTGAGCAGAATAGAGTCCGTTACCAGAGCGATTTTCTCACCAGCGACCGATGCACCGACGACCGCCCTGCGGACGACCGCCCTGCGAACGACCACCCTGCGGACGACGGTCCTGCGGATGACCGCCCTGCGGACGACGGTCCTGGTGATGATCGTTCTGCTGGCCGCCGGAGCGCTGCTCTGCTCCACACCCCGACCGGGCCGGGCGCAGAGTGCCGCCGTTGGCCTGTTCGAACAGGCCAACCAGGCCTACGAGGAAGGCCGCTATGAGGAAGCCGGCCGCCTCTATGAGGAGATTTTGGCCTCCGGAACGATGCACGGGGCGGTGCTGTACAACCTGGGCAATGCGTATTTCAAGATGAACCGTCTGGGTGAGGCCATTCTGGCCTATGAACGAGCCCAGCGACTGCTCCCCAGAGACGAGGATGTGGCCGCCAACCTTCAGCTTGCTCGGGAACTGACCGTGGACAAGATCGCCCAGGAGGATCCCCCGCTCCCGGTCCGCTGGCTCACCTACCCGGCTCGAGCTCTCAACATAAACGAGCTGACCTGGGTGAGCTTCATTCTCTATCTCCTGACCACCTCTCTGGTGGTGATCGGCATCTGGACCCGTCCGGTACGATGGCGGAAAAAAGTCCTTGTGTCGGCCCTCATCGCCGGCGTATTATTGGTGGTGGCGGGGAGCTCGCTGGCGGGGAAGATCTACCGGCAAACCTCGGCGGACAAAGCCGTCATTCTGGCTACCGCCGTGGACGCACGCAGCGGCCCCGGCGATGACTACACCAGGATCTTCACCGCTCACGAAGGCACCGCCGTGCGGGTCCGGCAACGGCGGGAAGGATGGTATCTGATCGCGCTGCCCAACGGGCTGGGTGGCTGGATACCTGATGAAACAGCTGAATTCATTTCGTGGCAGGAACCTTTCATGAAGGGAGGCAAAGATGCTGAGGTTCCATTTGGTATTGGCCCTGGCCCTGACGGTCCTGGTCGCGATGACCGTTCTGGGCTGTAAGAGCGAAAAGGGCGAGATGGAAGAAGCCGTCAAAGGCTCGACCACCCAGGAAGAACCGGTCTCATTGGGCGGCAAGGAGGTGGCTGTCATCCAGACCAATCTGGGTACCATCATGTTCGAATTTTTCCCCGAGGACGCCCCCAACCACGTGGCCAATTTCAAAAAGCTGGCCAATGAGGGGTTTTATAACGGCATTTGCTTTCACCGCGTGATCCCCGGTTTCATGATCCAAGCCGGCGACCCCAACACCAAGGATGACGACCGCTCCAACGACGGACTGGGCGGCCCGGGATATACCATTGACGCCGAATTCAACGACCGGCCGCACAAGCGGGGCACCGTCTCGATGGCCCGCAAGCCGGATCCCAACAGCGCCGGCAGCCAGTTCTTCATCTGTCACCAGGCGCAGCCGGGCCTGGACGGGCAGTACACCGTCTTCGGCCAGGTGGTCCATGGTCTGGATGTGGTCGACAAGATCGCCTCGGTCGAGCGCGACAGCCGGGACAATCCGCTGGAACCGGTCGTCATGGAGAAGGTCACCATCGAGACCCGGTAAGAGCACGATAACAACTTTCCTATAGGGGCTGCGTATACATTCGACACGCAGCCCCTTTTCGCATCCAGAGACATATTCTTCATGGTCCAACTTTTCGCTTGACAGGTTCTTACATCAAGACTATAATGGGGCGAAGCGAACCATTCACTTTTCTAAGGAGGGACCGATGTCGTTCAAGACCCTGCTGGTGATCAAGGCACTGGTCTGCCTGGTCTTCGGCATCCTGCTTCTGTTCGTTCCCGGCTCATTGCTGAACATCCTGGGAAATACGCTGGGCCCGGCCGGCGCTTTCACGGCCAGAGAATACGCGGCGGCGATGTTCGGAACCCTGATGCTGACCTGGTTCGCCAGGAACGTGACGGCCTCCGATGCCCGGAGAGCCATCCTCCTTCATCTTCTGGTCTATGACGCCATTGGCTTTGTCGTCACCCTGCTGGTGACCCTTTCGGGCGTGTTGAATCCGCTGGGCTGGGGCATCGTGGTCATCTATCTGTTCTTCACTCTGGGCTCCGGATACCTCCTCATCTCCAGGCCGGCGAAGGCTTAGAGGAGTGAGGCATGACCATGGTCGGATGGCTGTGCGACGTGTTCGTGGTGTAGTCACACCGGTTTGCGATTTATCATAATGACATCAACAGGAGGAAGAAAATATGCCGGAGATCCAATGGAATGATGATCTATCGGTAGGGATAGAGCTCATCGACGAGCAGCACCGGATGCTCATCGAACGAATGAACGCTGTCTCCGCAGCTACGGAAGCCCATCATGGCGTTGAAAAGATCGCCAAGACGCTCGATTTTCTGGTGGAGTACACCGAATTTCACTTCTCCACCGAAGAGAAACACATGTCCGCACACGGTTACCCTGGACTGCCGGAACATCACACCAAGCATGAGGAACTCAAGGACATTCTGAGAGATCTGGAGCAGGATTTCAAAGAAGAAGGTGCCACCTATACCCTGGCCGACTCCATCAATACTCTGTTGGGCAATTGGCTGGTGAAGCATATCAAGGCAGTGGACGTACCCTTCGGCGCTTTTCTGAAAGAGAAGGGGATCGTGCTGCCGAAAGAGTCATAGACCCTGCTATGTTCCGGACGACGATATCACGATTGGCTGGACCCTCCCCATAATGTGGGGAGGGTTTTTTATCGTTCCACATTATTCGGTTGACAAAAATGGGCGTTTGTGATATCATTTCTTTAAGGATGCAGACCACATTCTGGTAAAGCCCTATACCTGTCCGTCATCCATGTTGGCAACAGGCGCCTAAAAAAGGAGACAGATAAGATGCACATACGTCACTGGGTGATGATCCTTTTATTATGCACCCTGCTGGTTCCTTTATCGGCCGGGGTAAAAGCGCACCAGGATATCCCCCTGCCCCAGGACCGGGACCAGCTGTGGAAGGGCAAGGCCAGGCTGGAGCCGCTTCTGCGGGAGAGCAAATCGGAGATGCCGCACTCCTACGATGTGCTCCACTACCAGATCGACATCGATATCGATATCCCCGGCGACACGGTCCATACGGCCACCACGCTGATCGACTGCCGCAGCCAGACCGACACCCTCTCGACCGTGGACCTGCAGTTCTACCGTATGACGGTCGACAGCATCACCGTGGACGGAGACTCGGTCGATTACGTCCGCAACGACGATGAGCTGCTGGTCGACCTGAACGGAACCGTCAGCGAGGGAGACACCTTTCAGGTGGCCGTGACCTATCACGGTCGCCCGATTATGGGCCTGGCCGGAACGGGAATGTTCATCTCCACCACCTCCACCTTTACCATGTGCGCCCCCACCGGATCCTATAAGTGGTTCCCCTGCTGGGACCATCCCTCCGACAAGGCCACCGCTGATGTGAACGTGACCGTGCCGACCGGCTATATCGTGGCCTCCAACGGAACGCTCCTGGAGATCATCTCCGGCGGCGGCGGAACGACCGAGACCTACCGGTGGAGCGAAGACCATCCCGTCTCCACCTACCGATCTGTCTGACCGTTTACCCTTACGCCACCTTCAGCCTGTGGTATATGGACGGACCGGACACCATGGAGATTCCCATCTGGGTCCGGCCGGCCGACTCGGCCAAGGCCGTCGTGGACTTCGCCAACCTGCCGGACCAGATCGCCCACTACACCGACCTGTTCGGCCCCTACCCCTTCCTGGACGAGAAATACAGCCTAGCCTGGTTTCCCTGGGGAGGGGCCATGGAGCACCAGACCTGTGTCTCCTGGGGCTTCCCCATCACCGGGAGTCAGACCTACGAGCATGTCGTGGCCCACGAGTTGTCCCACATGTGGTGGGGCGACTGGGTGACCTACGGCGATTATTGCGATGTCTGGCTGAACGAGGGATTTGCCACCTACTGCGAGGCTTTGTGGTGGGAGCATCTGTACGGCGAGACCGGACTTTATACCTACATGGAGGACACGCAGGACTATTACATCACCTGGGAGACGAACTCCGGTAACCGTTTCCCCATCTACGACCCTCCCCCGGAATTCATCTACTGCCCCACGACCTACGAGAAGGCCGGCAGCGTGCTGCACATGCTGCGCTTCCTGGAGGGCGATTCGGTCTTCTACGACATCCTGGGAATGTACGGCGGAACCTATGCCTATGCCAACGCCGTCACGGCCGACTTCCAGGAGATCTGCGAGACCGTGACCGGCCAGGACCTGGATTGGTTCTTCGACCAGTGGATTTATGACCGGGGATATCCGGAATATGAACTCCTGTGGGCCTCGACCGATCAGGGCACCAAAGGGCATTTGTTGAATATCGCCGTCCGCCAGACCCAGGAGGACGCCCCCATCTTCGACATGCCGGTGGAGTTGGAGATCACCACCACGGCGGGAACCTTTCTTGACACGATCGCCCTGGATGAGACCCTGGACCTCTTCCAGTATACACTCACAGATGAGCCCACCGACGTCAATCTGGATCCGAACCACTGGATACTCTGTGATAAAACGGCCAGCCCGTTCAGCGACACCACCGCTCCTGATGTCATCGCCGACCTGGCCGTCGACCTTGAGGGCAGTGCGAAAAGCGCCTCCGGCGACATGTATCTGTCCTGGAGTCCATCCAGCGATGATGTGGCCGTCACCCGATATGTGATCTATCGCAGCACCGCTCCCGGTACGCCGGGAGACTCTCTGGCCGGCACGGCCGACACCACCTATCTGGATCCCGGCACGGCCGGCGACGTCATGAGCAACTATTATTACACCGTCAGGGCTGTGGATTGGGTCGACAACAAGTCGGCCGCATCCAATCAGGCGGGCGAGTTCGACCGGGATGTGGGCAACGGCGAATAGCCTCACCGGCAAGGGCAATATCAATAAAAGAGGATGGCTCCTGAAGAAGAAGCGTCATCCTCTTTTTCATGCCGGTGACCTCAACCTGCGGCTTTTATTCCTGCCGTATGACGAAGTAAAAACGATCATACGATGATGAACTTTTCAGAGAACTTTCACTTTATGACAGCCGTATATGAGACAGCCGAAAAGAAATACTGATACCTGAGAGGAGGTTGATCCCGATGACCAATAGGGACCCCGTCGAAGTTGCCGTGGCTCTTTTCGATCAGGATTATGCCTGTTCCCAGGCGCTGCTGCTGGCCTATGCCTCCCGGCTGGGGATCGATCGATCGACGGCCGCCAGGATCGCCGCGCCCTTTGCGGCCGGCATGGGGTGCCTGGGCCGGACCTGCGGCGCCGTCACCGGCGCCCTGATGGTCCTCGGCCTGCACGGCGGGCCCGAGTCGCCGAATGATCAGGAAACCAAGGAGCGGCTGTATGAGATGGTGCGAGCCTTCATCGTTCGCTTCCAGGAGCGTCACGGAACCGTGGTCTGCAATGAGCTGGTGGGGCACGATATCAGCACTCCGGATGGTTTGGAGAAGGCCAGAGCGAAGGGAGCTTTCGACGAACGGTGTCCCGGGCTGGTTCGGGATGCGGCCGAGATCGTGGGGAATATTCTAGGGCCTGATGGACAGACGGTTTGAGCTTCACATCATCGGCCTTCGACAGCACTTTAACTACCTATGAAAATAGAAAGACCCTCGAACGTTTCGCCATGTTCGGGGAAAAATAAAGGCAGCGCCCGTTCCATGGAAGGCGCTGCCTTTATTTAGGCAAGGAGTTATCTTAAGCAATTGCTGTGATCGCATCGCTGCCAGGTTACAGCTAATTGATCAGATCGACATCGAACTCCCCCACCTGGTTGGAATCGAACCGTTCGCCGATGCCATCCACCACCTCGACCGTGTAGTAATAATTCGTGCCCACCGTGCCGGCGGCGCCGACATCGATATACCAGCCATCGGTCGTGCCGGCCAGCGAATCGCCTTTGGTACCGGCTGTCGTACTGCGGTAAACCACGTAATGATCCACGCCCTCCTGGCCGCAGTAATCGGTCCAGTCCAGGTAGATGTCACCGCTGTTGCTCTTGGCCCCGTTCTCCAGCTCGATGTTCAGCCACAGGGCGGTGGTCTGATCGTGATCGGCATTGGACCACGGCGCGTAGCAGACCGCACCAAGACCGGCATCGTCAAGCACGTCCCAGATCCTGGCGTCGATCTCCGGGCTGATCACGGTCCCCCAGTAGACATAGGGAGCATAGTTATTTAAGGTGCCATTTCGCAGATCTCTGCCATCGCTGCCGTCGCCGTTGTCGTAGATGTCATTCCACTCGCTCAGATTGCTTCCAAAGCTCGCCGGCACAGGACCTTCGAGATAGATGCCGTGATCCGAATTGTTGATGATCTCATTGTTGACAAAACTCAGTGCACCTCCTTCAGCATAGACACCATAGCCATTGTTCTGAACACTACAATGAGAGACGGAGATGCTGTCGGCCCCGGAATAGGCGCGGATCCCATAGTTGAAATACTCGATAGTACAATGATCAAACATTCCCCGGCCGCCAGATTGGAATTGCAATCCGTATCCGTCGGAGCCGCCGCTGCGGGTGAACAGGATCCCGGTGACGGGGGTGCCCACGGCCGTCAAGGTGCCGAAGATGTTAAGAGACTGGCTGGAATTGAACTTCACATTGACGCCATCCTCGATGGCCAACGCCCCTCCCGCCGATAGGGTCGGAGTGTCGGTAACGATATAATCGGCTCCAACCTCTGCCCAGGTGATACTGTCACTGGTCGACCCATGTAAGACCTGAATGGCGTTATTGGTATTGCCGCTGGCCGGGATGTTGCCGCTGCTGGCCACGCTGGGACCGGAGCCGATGTTGATGGTCAACGGCCAGCTGTTCTCCAACCCGGGGCCGCCGATGGTGTTGCCGCTCCCAAAGGTGAACTCCCCGCAGCTCTCCACATAGACGGCGCCAACGGCGGTGTTATGACCGGTGATGGTCTGGTTGGATATGCTAGGATCGGTGCATTCTTTAAAATAAACCCCTACGTTGACGTTATCCTGTATCGTGTTCGCCGTGTCCAGGGCCGGCGAAACGGCAAATATAGAATAGATGCCATATTTGTTGTTCCTGATGGTGCAGTGCTCGATGGCGGGGAAGGCACTTTGGCCATAGATGGCATAGCCATAGTAACTGGTGGCATATTCTATGGTACAGTATCGCAAGGTGCCACCGGAACCACCGTAAAACCAGAGTCCGTTCCAGTGACCATCGGGGTCTAACCTGGTGAACAGAATGCTCCCCGTTCCGATGGCATTCAGGGTGCCATAGACAGTCAGGTACTTCTCATTCTCAAACATCACCGTGACGCTGTCACTGACGTTTAACGTTCCCCCCGCCGAGATGGTCGGAGTATTGGTGACGACGTAATCGAGGCCCACATCCGGCCAGGTGACGCTGGCGACGGTGGAACCGCCGGTCACCTGAATGTCATCGTTGGTGTTGCCGCTGGTGGGGATATTGCCGTCGCTGGCCGCGCTGGGACCGGAGCCGATGTTGATGCTCAAGGGCCAGCTGTTCTCCTGTCCGGAACCACCGATGGTATTGCCGCTTCCAATGGTGAACGCCCCGCAGTGCTCCGTGTAAATGGCGCCATAATCGGGCGCGGTTCCGCCATTGCCCTGCAGGATCAGGTTGTCCAGGGTGGCATTGCCGGTGCAATTAGATAGATGAATCCCGGCGTTAGTGTTGTTGCGAACAGTTCCCCCCGTGCTCAGATCTACCCCGGAGACATTCCTCAGGTAGATCCCGATGGGATTGTTCTCGAACACATTGTTGCCATCCAGCAAAGCGAGATCGATATCCTCCCCATAGAACCCGTAGGTGGTATTATTGGCCAGCGTATCGCTGCTCAACTCTACCGTGCCCCCTAGCGCATACATGCCATAGCTGTTGTTCTGAATGGTGCAGTTGGAAACAGAGACGGTGTCTGCGCCGGAATATGTGCGAATCCCATAGTTGAAATATTCGATGGTACAATGATCGAACGTTCCCCGGCCACCGGATAGGATTTGTAATCCGTATCCGTTGGAGGCGTCGCTTCGAGTGAACACGATCCCGGTGCCGGGGGTGCCCACGGCTTTCAATGTGCCGGAGATATTAACAGACCTGGCGGAATTGAACTTCACATTGACGCCATCCTCGATGGCCAACATCCCCCCCGCTGCCACGGTCGGATTGCTGGTGATGATGTAATCCAAGCCGGTGAATTTCCGCCAGGTGAGGCTATCGGCGCTGGAACCCCCGTAGACCTGGATGTCGTTATAGGTATTGCCGCTGGTGGGGATGTTGCCGCTGCTGGCCGCGCTGGGATAGGAACCGATATTCATGGTCAATGGCCAACTATTCTCCTGCCCGACCCCGCCGATGGTGTTGCCGGCCCTGATGGTGAACTCCCCGCAGCTCTCCATGTAGATGGCGCCAAGGGTGGTGTTGTGGCCGGTGATGGTCTGGTTGGATACGCTGGGGTTGCTGCATTGTTTAAAATAAACCCCTATATTGCTGTTATCCTGTATCGTGTTGGTCGTGTCCAGAGCCGGCGAAGCGGAAAATATGGAATAGATGCCATATTTGTTGTTCCTGATGGTGCAGTGCTCGATGGCCGGGAAGGTGCTTTGGGCATAAATGGCATAGCCATAGTTACTGGCGGCAAACTCTATAGTACAGTGCCGCAGCGTGCCGTTGGAGCCGCCGTAGAACCAGAGTCCATTCCACGCACCGCCCCCCTGATACCTGGTGAACAGAATGCCGGCACTACCCGGTGCATTCAGGGTGCCATCAACACGCAGGTATATCCCATTATCAAACCTTACCGTGACACCATCGGCGATGTCCAATGTCCCCCCAGGCGAGATGATCGGATTGGCGGTGACGACGTAATCGATGCCCAACGATCTCCAGGTGACACTGGCAGTGGTATTTTCACCTGTAACCTGAATCCCATCGTTAGTGTTGCCGCTGGCGGGGATATTGCCGCTGCTGGCCAGGCTGGGGTAGGAGCCGATGTTGATGCTCAACGGCCAGCTGTTCTCCTGTCCGACACCACCAATGGTGTTGCCGCTGCCGATGGTGAACTCCCCGCAGTACTGCATGTAAATGGCGCCATAATCAGGCGAGGTCCCGCCATTGCCCTGCAGGGTCAGATTGTCCAGGGTGGCATTGCCGGTGCAATTATAGAGATGGATCCCCGCTTTGGTGTTATTGCGAACCGTCCCCCCTGTGCTCAGATTCACTCCCGAGACATCCCTGATGTAGATTCCCGTGGGATTGTTCTCAAAGACATTGTTTCCATCCAACAAGGTGGGGGCGACATCATCCCCATAGAACCCGTAGGTGGTGTTATTCTCCAGCGTGTCGCTGCTCAACTCTACTGTGCCACCATTAGCCCTTATACCGTTGCTGGCATTCTGGATGGTGCAGTGGGAGAGGGAGACGGTGTCTGCGCCGGAATAGGTGTAAATCGCATAGGTGAAATATTCGATGGTACAGTGATCGAACGTTCCACCGCCGCCGGATAGGAATTGTAATCCGTATCCGTTGGAGGCGTCGCTTCGGGTGAACACGATCCCGGTGCCGGATGTGCCCGCGGCCGTCAAGGTGCCTGAGATTTTAAGACTCCTGCCGCCATTGAATTGTACCCCGACGCCATCCTCCAGGGTCAGGGTCACTCCGGCTGGAACCGTGACGTCGCCGACGATCACATGGGGATTGTCGGCCGCATACCAGGTCGTGTCGCTGGCGATAATGCCCGAATGGTCAGCCGCCCACGATGTTCCTGTCAGGCCACAGAGGATGAGCGCGCCCATGGCGAGCGCGATCAGGTTCTGGCTAATCCGTCTCTCTTTCATGACCGGTCCCTCCTGCTTTTTCTTAGCCCTTTCGCATTTCCTGTTCCGACATATGAACATGCGAAAGGGCAAAGGTCCGCTCAACCTTTAGATCAAAAACTCCAATTTCATTCTATCATAGAATAATAATTTTGTCAAGACTTTTTTAATAAAATTATTAGGTTAAGTATCATCGTTTAAGAAAATTATTTTCTCGCTCATAAAGGGCCCCGCTTCTCCTCTTTGTCTTCTTTGCTCACATCAACGATTAAAAAAATCGCCGACTTCTGCTGCCGGCGGCTCTTTCTACTTTATTGCTTTTTGAGTTCTATACTTTAGTATTTCACTTCACTCATAATGCAGCGCATCGATGGGATTCATCTTGGCCGCCTGCCAGGCGGGCCAGAACCCGAAGCCCAGGCCCACGGCCGTGCAGAACATCAAACCCACAACGGTCCACTCCATGGGTACGTGGGCGGCGAAAGGGGTCACCAGGCTGGTGATGTTGCCCAGGCCGAAGCCGACGGCCACGCCGACGATACCCCCGATGTTGCACAGAATGATGGCCTCCATGAGGAATTGCAGCAGAATGGACCGAGGCTTGGCCCCCAGGGCCTTGCGGATGCCGATCTCCCGGGTGCGCTCGGTGACCGAGACCAGCATGATGTTCATGATGCCGATGCCGGCCACGATCAGGGCCACGATGCCGATGACGAACGATCCCGTCTTGACTCCGGCCGTGGCCTGATTGAAGGTCCTGATCTGGCTGTCGTTGGTGAAAATGGTGAAATCGTCCTCCTGGTTGGGCTTCAACCCCCTCTCCCGTCGCATGATCATTCTGGTCTCATCGATGGCCTGCTGCAACAGCTCCGGGGATCGGGCTCGTACGGTGATATTTACCGAGCGTTCACTGCCATCGTCATTATAGATGCTATAGATTTTTTGAAAACTGGTATGGGGAATGATCATGTACTGATTGAATCGGGCACCGACGGCCGAGCTCTTGTCCTCCAGGACGCCGATCACCCTGAATTTTCTGCCATCCAGCCGGATCGTCTTCCCGATCGGATCGGTCCAGGGAAAGAGCTGCCGGGCCACATCATATCCCAGCAAAACGACATTGCGGCCGATCTTGATATCCTCCTGGGAGAGATTGCGGCCCAGCTCGACATAGTGTGTGTTGTTGGTCGTATACTCTGGAGAGCCTCCACAGAGCACCAGATCCGGGTTTGTCGACAGGTCGCGATATTTGGCCACATGATTGTAGTCCCACAGCTCGGGACCCACCAGATCCACGCTGTTGACATGTTCCCGTATGGCAAAGGCGTGTTCGATGGTGGTCGGCCGGCGGCGCCGAATCTTCAGCCTCTCCTCTTCGCTGAGCCCGTCACCGTTGGCCGCCCATTTTTGCACCTGAAAGGTCTGCGTGCCCAGAACGCTGATCTCCTTTTCGATGGCCGTCTGAACGACCGAGATGGCCGTCATCACGGCGATGATCGAGGCCACTCCGGCGATAATGCCGACCATGGTCAGGAAGGATCTCAGTTTATGGGCTCTCACGGCCGATACGGCCATTTTCAGCGCTTCCAGAAAGAACACAGCCGGCCTCGTTATGATATCGCCTATGGCAGAGACTCATCTGTTACGTATCGTTCAACGATCTTTAATCCAGAATCTAAGATCCAGGATCTGCCTGTTACCGATTTTATCCTGGAAACATACGCTGGCCCTATCCAGGCGTAACATATCTATTCATACATCAAAGCCTTTATCGGATCCAGCCGGGAAGCCCGTATGGCCGGGGCAATGCCCGAGACGATGCCTACCGCGCAGGATATCAGAATCGCGATGATCACCACCGGCAGGGAAACGGCAGCCGGCATGACCAGGTTATTGATCAGCATGGCAATCACAAAGGACAGCAACAGCCCGATGAGCCCTCCGACCAGACAGATACAACACGATTCCAGCAGAAACGCCGTCAGGATCATCTTTCGCCTTGCGCCGACGGCCTTTCGAATACCGATCTCCCGGGTTCTTTCCGTGACCGAGACCAGCATGATGTTCATAACGCCGACGCCGCCGACAAAGAGGGAAAAACCGGTGACGATCAATCCGATCAGAACCACAACCCCCATGACGTTATTGTAGGCATTGAGCAGGCTGTCCATGGTATTGATCGAAAAATTATCCTCATCGGTGGGACTTAATTTACGAATCTTTCTCATCTCACCGATCAGCTCATAGCGGAACGCCTCCATGGATTCCTGGCTGGGTGCCTTGACGGCGATGGTGAACTCCCTATTTCTACTCCCATAGACCTTCATGAAACTGGTGATGGGAATAAAGATCTGCCGGTCGAGATTCGGGCCGCCGAAGAACCCGCCGCCTCCCTGTTTCTCCATGATGCCGACAACACGGAACGTGTACCGGCCGATCTTGATGTCTTTCTGCAACGGATCCAGGCCGCCGAAAAGCTGCTCCTGTATTTCCTTTCCGATCACGCAGACCAGCTTCCTGTTATGCACGTCTACGCCATTGAGAAACCGTCCCATTTCCGGAACGGCATTGCCCAGCATGATCTGTTTCTCCGTGGTGCCGATCGTGATAACACCTTCCAGAATGTTCGACCGGAACTTGACGTTCCTTCTCGTTCCCGTCGAAGGATTCACGGCCTTGGTGTTTTTCAATTTCCGGGACAATAGTTCACTCTGCTCATAGCTGATCTCGGGGCGGTTGCGATACCGGAAAAAGTTGCCGGTGATGATCCAGGGCATCCTGGATACGTAGAGCACGTCGGAACCGATGGCGGAGATGCTTTCCTTGAAGTTATTGGCCAGCCCGTTAGATGCCGTCATGGTCGTGGCAACGGCCGATATGCCGATAACGATCCCCAGCGTAGTCAGAACAGCTCTTCTGACATTCGCCCTGAGCGCGCTGACCGCAATGGCCAGAGACTCAATCAGGCTGTAGAAAAATACTCTCATGCTGAAAACCCGCTATGGTCTCTCTTGATCGGCGTTTTGTACCGTGACCGGTACCGAATCGGTGAGCGTTTGACTGATGGCCCGATAATTGCCGGTGATGATCTGATCACCCTCCGAAATGCCGGAAACGATCTCGATATGGGTTTCGCTCTGGATGCCTGTTTCCACCTGAACGGCTCTGGCGAAGTCATCCCGGAGCACGAACACGATCGGCACGAATCCGTCTCTGTCAGGAGTATATCGCGGCTGTGACAGGCTGTCCGCTTCCGCCGCTTTATCGCCGGCAACCGGCCCTGCTTTCAATTGATCGGGTGTTCTGACCGTAACACACTGTATCGGCACGCACAGGGTGCTGTCGCGCGTCTCGACGATGATATCAGCGCTGGCCGTCATACCGGGGCGCAGTTGGCTGATGGCATCGGTGATGGTCAGCTTGATCTGGAATTCGGTTTTTTGCTGGGTGGTTCCCAGGCCGCTGATGTTCGCGCTGCTGGCAATTTCCCTGACCACGCCGTGAAAGGTCGTGTCGGGGAAAGCATCGATATCAACCGTCGCGCTGTCCTGAAGATTGATCTTGACAACATCGTTCTCATCGACATCGATTAAAGCTTCCATGACCGACAGATCGGACACGATCATGATGACATCCTCCTGGAACTGGGAGCCCAGAGCGATCTCCCCGATCTCCTTGTAGAGTGCGCTGATCGTGCCGGCCATGGGCGCGTATATGGTCGTTTTCGACAGGTTGTCCCGGGCCTGTTTGACCGAGGCCTGTGCCTGATCAACCATCTCGAGGGCCGATTGATGGCGGGCTTTTTCGATCTGCACAGCGGCATACACCTGATCGTACATGGCCTGTGATTCCAGTTTTTGCTCAAAGAGCTGCGCCGTTCGTTGAAAATCCTTCTCGGTCTTTATAAAAGTCTCTTTCGCCAGATTGGCATTGGCCTGGGCCGATCGCAAAGCGGCCTGGGCCTGTTCCAGGGCCGCGGCGTATCGTTCACTGTCCAGGCGGAGGAGCAGGTCGCCTCTTTCGACCCAATCGCCCTCTTTGACGGGCAGATGGGTGATTTTTGCCGCCACATCGGCGCTGATCTTGACCTGCGTTCTGGGCTCGATCTTGCCGGTGGCCGTCACCGTCTCAACGATATTCTGCTTGCCGGCGGTATCGGTCTGTACGGTGAGCTCGTGCTGACCGTTTTTCCTGACCACATTCAGCACCACAATGGCGATGACGATGACCACCACCGCAATTCCGATGGTCTTCTTCTTTTTTGATAACGCCATGATAGATCATCCTTTCTTTAACATCCTTGGCTGATTCTCACAGTGCCTCCCGGGCACAGAAACCCGCTTCTAACTGCCTACTTCTATACGATACCGTTTGCAGATATGTTACATCGAGAACGATAAAAAACCCACTGATCATAAGGTCAGTGGGTTTTCTTTCATCGGACAGCTGTGAATGTTCGTCATTCTCCCAGCCAGAATAGAACCCTCCCGCAACTCTCGCAGACCTTGATTCCCTCGTGCCGTTTCACGGTTTGGGCCACAGCCGTCGGCAGGCTCATGAAACAGCCCAGGCAGGTTCCCTTGTGAGTCGGGACCACTGCCCGATCATATCGTTCCATGAGACGCTCATAACGCCTGAGGATCTCCGGGCTGAGGGCATCGGCCAGCTTCCGCCGGGCTTCCTGTAATCTGGAGACACCCTCGATCTCGAAACCGAGGTTCTTCTCCTCCTGGACGGCGGCTTCACGGATCATCAAATCCAGATCCTGAAGTTCAACCAAAAGATGAAGCATGTCACTTGGAGTCCGCTCTTGAGCAGAGGGCATTGATAAATTCCTCAAAATGCTCCGCTTTTAAGACCTCATCGCGCAGCTTCTTTTCTTGGAAACACTCTGCGATCTTTCCCAGAGCAGGCAGGTAACGTTGCTGCCGTTCCTGATAAGGAGCAATGATCAGAAAGAACAGATGAACGGGTTGTCGGTCGGGAGCGTCGAAATCCAATCCATCCTGGCAACGGCCAAAGGCAACGATCAGTTTTCTGGCCATCAGGGTTCGTCCGTGGGGAATGGCCAGCCCCCTGCCGACAGCCGTGCTGCCCAGGCGCTCCCGTCGAGTCAGCATCTCCAGGACGATGGCCCGGTTGGAGATCTTTCCGGCACGGATGAGCAGGTCTGCGAATTCCTCCAGCACCTCCTGCTTGTTCCGAGCCTTCATGTCCGATATATATAGCTCTTCCTTGAAGAGGTCGATAAATTCTTGATCTGTCATCGGCCTTTCCATGGGCTTCCAGGCTAAGGGCTGGTGTAAAATAATAACTTGAAATCAATATAGTTTTTCCCCCGGATTTGTCAAGAGAAAAAAACAGCCTGGGGCAGGGTTGTCAACAAGGACCGGTGTACCGATCTTGTGAATCATGGCGGAGTGGCATGCTCCCCCGTCATGGGCACGAACAGTACCGGGATGATGTCTCGCTGTCGAATTTTTCCCTCTTCCTTGACGATCAGGACCAGCTCCTGGGCATGACGCGGTCCCACGGGGATGACCATCCGGCCGCCCTCGGCCAGTTGATCCAACAGAGGCTGCGGGATCCGCTCCGGGGCGCAGGTGCCGATGATGGCATCGTAGGGAGCATGCTCCTCCCAGCCTAAATAGCCGTCGCCGATTTTCACGCGGACCCGGTCATATCCCAATCGCCGCAGGGTTTCCCCAGCTCGTCTTCCCAGGGATTTAAGGATCTCGATGGTATAGACCTGATCGGTCAGCTCCGCCAGCACCGCGGCCTGATAGCC